>CAYUFL010000132.1:0-1505 GCA_964444065.1 uncultured Lachnospiraceae bacterium | reverse complement strand
TATGCTAAAATAGCAATATATAACATTCCGTTAAAGACAACTTTATTGTAATGTTTAGGTGAAATGATGAAGACAGATAAATACGATCAAATAAAACTGAACGCCAAGCTGAAAACACTCCAAATGGAATTACCCGAGTTTACGGTAGATTACTTTCGAGGAATATCCGATCTGACGCAAATCAAAACAAGAATAGCATATGCATTTGACTTGCGGATTTTTTTTCATTACTTGCTGACAGAACAATCTCGATTTGCTGCACGTTCCGGAATTAATGATTTTAATGTTATGGATTTAGATCAAATCAGTGCAACTGATATTGAGAAATTCTCGGAATATTTAAATGATTATACACTTCCCCATTATGCAAACAAAGAAACGTTAATTCACCATTCCAATTCCGTCAAAGGAAAAATGAGAAAATTATCAACATTACGATCATTTTATAAATACTATTTTAAGAAAGAACTAATCAAAACAAATCCTGCTGTGTTGGTTGATTTACCGAAACTGCATGACAAACCGATTGTACGTTTGGAAACAGACGAAATCATACACTTGCTTGATGCGATTGAAAACGGCGATCAACTGACACCCGGGCAAAAAAGATATTATGAAAAGAATTACAGGCGCGATCTTGCTATCATAGCATTGCTATTAGGTACCGGAATTCGAATCAGCGAATGTGTCGGGCTAAATATTACAGACATTGACATGGCAAACAGCAGTTTTCGCATTACCCGAAAAGGCGGTACGCAGGCAATATTATTTTTATCTGAAGAGGTGAAAGCCATCCTAAACAATTATTTGAAGCAGGATCGTTATGCTATCATTCCAATCGACGAATACTCACAAGATGCATTATTTATCTCACTTCAAAAAAGACGGCTTACAGTCAGTTCGATTGAAAAAATGTTAAAAAAATATACACGTTTTGTAGTACCTCTTAAAAACATTTCACCGCACAAGCTTCGAAGTACTTTTGGAACGAATTTATACCGTGAAACAGGTGATATATACCTTGTTGCTGATGTGCTCGGGCATAAAGACGTCAATACGACTAAAAAACATTATGCAGCAATTGATGAGGATCGCAGAAGAATTGCTGCCAAAGTGACGAAATTGCGCGAGGATTGACTATTCCAACGGTATTCTGAGTAGTTCTCCGACATAAATGTATTGATTGGTTTTATTGTTCAGTTTTGTGATATTATAAACGAATTCACGAATATTCGTATCTTCGGTGGAATAAGCTTGTGCGATCGACCAAATACTGTCACCGCGCTCCACGGTATATTCGATATACTGTGGTTCTTCAATACCTTCCACCTTTGTTATGGGGAAAAACATGAAGATTGTCAATATTATCAGAACTGTGAGACTAATAAGAATTGGGTAAGCTCTTTTTTTATTATTGATGCGAAGAATCATGTTCCCTATTTTCATAACTGATCTCCTTTAATCGAACATATGGTTCGCATATTGGCGATATCTTTGGTAATAAA
>CAYUFL010000131.1:0-1517 GCA_964444065.1 uncultured Lachnospiraceae bacterium | reverse complement strand
AGGTATTTTAACGCAATCACTCACCTGAGGAACCAAAGTCATTGTTGTTAATTCGCCGATATGCCCGCCTGATTCTCCGCCTTCGGCAATTACCGCACTGGCTCCGACCCGTTCCATCATTTTCGCAAATGCTGTGGAAGGAATCACAGGTAAAATTTTAATTCCGGCTTCTTTCCATTGTTTCATATATTTTGTGGGATTTCCCGCACCTGTTGTAACAACAGCAACATGTTCTTCGATCACCACATTTGCCACTTCATCCGCAAAAGGACTCATCAGCATAATGTTTACACCGAAAGGCTTATCTGTCATACTCTTCGTTTTTCTGATTTCATTTCTGATCCAATCAGCGTCGGCATTCATTGCTGCAACAATACCGAGACCTCCGGCATTCGATACCGCTGATGCCAAAGACGCATCGGCAATCCATGCCATACCGCCTTGAATGATCGGATATTCAATCCCAAGCAATTCACATAATGGTGTCTTAATCATAAGTTTGCTCCTTACGCTTTCGCGTCTTCAATCACTTTCACGACATCGCCGACTGTTTTGATATCTTCATTCATTTCAATCGTAATCTCAAATTCGTTTTCCAAGGACATCACCAGTTCAACGGTATCCAAGGAATCCAGACCAAGCTCGGCAAAAGTGGATTCCGGCTTAATTTCGAGGCTTTCGTCTTCTTTGTAATTTCTGATTGTTTTTACTACTTTTTCAAACATTTTTTATTCTCCTATTTACTCCATTTTATTATACACGCAGCGCTTGTCAACCCTCCGCCGAAGGCAGACATTGCAATAATATTCCCTTTTTTCAGCTGGTTTGATTTATTTAATTCGTCCAGGAGAAGCGGGATGCTCGCTGATGATGTATTTCCGAATTTGTTGATATTGAGCATGTATTTTTCTTTATCGATCTTCAGGTGTTTTTCTGCCGCATTGATAATCCTTATATTAGCTTGATGCAGCAGGACAAAGTCCACATCAGTATCTTGAATATCTGCTTGCTGCATAACTGATTTTAAATCGTTGCAGATCGAATTCACAGCAAATTTAAATACTTCCTGACCGGCCATATACAAATAGGATGGACGGGGCTGTGTTTTATTGAAAGGACTGTTTCCCTCTACGTTTGGAATTCTGAGGATATCACTGCCGGACGAATGAATACCAATAGACAGTAAATCGTCTCCTTCTTCCACCACAATTGCTCCGGCACCGTCTCCAAACAATACGCATGTCGCCCGATCTGACCAGTCGGCAAGTTTGGACATCGTTTCGGCAGCAATAATCAGTGCTTTTTTCACTTTCTTCCTTGCGAAATATCCCAAAGCCGCATCCATTGCAAAAATGAATCCGGAGCAGGCGGCATTGATATCAAAACCCGGACATGTTGCGCCCAATCGCTGCTGAATCACACACGCCATGGAAGGGGTCATTTCATCAGCCCTTACGGTTGCACAGATAATCAAATCCAGGTCTTGCGCTTGAATACCCGCATTTTCAATTGCAGAT
>CAYUFL010000130.1:0-1534 GCA_964444065.1 uncultured Lachnospiraceae bacterium | reverse complement strand
TATTATGGAAGAATACGAGCATGCGATAAAAAGAGGTGCGAAAATTTATGCAGAAGTAGTGGGTTATGCAAATACATGTGATGCCTATCATATGACCGCACCGCATCCTGAAGCAATTGGAGCGACCAATGCAATTAAATATATTATCAACGAATCCAATATCAAAGATAATGATAATATATACATAAACGCTCACGGTACAGGAACTCCATTAAATGATAAAGCCGAAACGCTTGCGATCAAGCAGGCATTCCATGGACAAACAAAAAACGTTGCTGTGAGTTCAACCAAGTCAATGACAGGACATATGCTTGGAGCTGCAGGAGGCGTCGAAGCTGCAATTGCAATTCTTTCATTGCAAGAACAGGTTCTTCCTCCGACAATCGGTTATGAGGAAAAAGATCCGGAATGTGATCTGGATTATGTCCCTAATGTTTTGCGCAGGAGTAAAATTGACTATGCATTTTCTCTGTCGCTTGGATTTGGCGGGCATAATGCGGCGTTATCATTCCGAAGAGCGGAGGAAGTATAATGAAAGTGAATGAGATCAAACAATTGGCAGAGATAATGGAAATGTTCCATTTAACCAAAATCGAACTTGTCGATGAAAAATCCACGATCAATCTGGAGCGCGCCTGTTCTGTATCTTCAAGCACTGAATATATCTTGCCACAGCCAAAATCATCCCTTGAAATCAACAGGGAAGTGAATAAAACAACTGATAATTTGATTCAATCACCGATGGTGGGAATATTCTATGCATCCGAATCACCTGAAGCAGATTCGTTTGTAAGCGTTGGATCAAAGTTCAAAAAAGCCGATGTTTTGTGTATTATCGAAGCAATGAAGATGATGAATGAAATTATCGCGGAAGAAGACGGCGAAATTGCCGAAGTATTGGTTGGAAACGGTGAACTTGTCGAATATAATCAGCCGCTTTTCAGACTGAAGTAAGGACATATATCATGTTATTTAATAAAGAAGAAATTAAAAAGATAATTCCGCACAGAGAGCCGATGCTGCTGATCGATGAAGCGGAATCAATTGATGAGAAGACGTCTGTCGGAAAATATCGTGTTACGGGTGAAGAATTTTTTTTACAGGGTCATTTTCCGGATAATCCTGTTGTACCGGGCGTGATTCTATGTGAAATCATGGCACAGACGTGCTGCGTATTGCTCGCAGATCAATCGCAGGGTGCGACGCCGTACTTTACCGGACTGAACAATGTAAAATTTAAAAACAAGGTACTGCCGGGTGATACAATTGAAACAGAATGCATCATTACCGACATAAAAAAATATTTCTATTTTGCCAAAGGCAAGGCTTTTGTCAACGGGAAACTTGCAGCAAGCGGAGAATTTTCTTTTGCCTTAACCAAATAGGAGCAAATTATGTTTAAAAAAATTATGATTGCAAATCGCGGCGAAATTGCCGTCAGAATTATACGTGCCTGTAAAGAAATGGGTATTGCAACCGTTGCCGTATATTCAGAAGCTGATAAAGAAGCACTGCATGTTAGTCTTGCGGATGA
>CAYUFL010000129.1:0-1535 GCA_964444065.1 uncultured Lachnospiraceae bacterium | reverse complement strand
GCGATGAGAGAAGAAATGCGTCAGGACGAAAATGTATTTCTTATGGGTGAAGACATCGGGTTGTATGGCGGTTGTTTTGGCGTGTCCCGCGGGATGCTGGAAGAATTCGGAGAAAAACGAATTGTCGAGACACCGATCAGTGAGACGGCATTTACCGGCGCAGGTGTGGGGGCTTCACTGATGGGACTGCGCCCGATCATTGAAATTATGTTCGGCGATTTTGTTTCGTTGACTTTTGATCCGATCGTGAACCATGCTGCGAAATATTATTTTATGACGGCTAAACAAGTCCATGTCCCTTTGGTACTGCGCACACCGTTCGGTTCCGGCACGGGAGCTGCGGCACAGCATTCGCAAAGTCTGGAAAGTGCATATCTGAATACCCCGGGATTAAAGGTAATCATGCCCTCGACGCCTTATGATGCAAAAGGTCTATTGAAAAGTGCGATTCGGGATAACTCTCCCGTGATGTTTTTTGAAAATAAACTGTTGTATCGTACGGAAGGCGAAGTACCGCAAGAGGAATATACCATTCCGATAGGGAAAGCGGACATCAAACGCGAAGGCACTGACATTACGTTAATCACCTATTCGCGCATGGTGCAGGTTTGTTTGAATGCAGCGGAAGAACTCGCAAAAGAAGGGATCGATGCGGAGGTACTTGATTTGCGTACGCTTCGTCCGCTTGATACGGAATTAATCACTGAATCAGTGAAGAAGACTTCGCGTGCCCTGATTGTCTATGAAGCACCCCAGTTCGGTGGATTCGGCGGAGAAATCGCTGCGCAGATTAATGAAAGCGAAGCCTTTTATTATCTTGACGCACCGGTAAAACGACTTGGCGGTGCGGAGATGCCTGTGCCCTACAGTCCTGCGCTTGAAAAAGAAATCGTCCCGACTGTATCAAAAGTAGTGAACATGGTGAAATCGATGCTCGGAAATACGGACGGCAGATAAGATGGAAAAGATACTTGCTACTCCGAAAGCAAAAAAATATGCACGGGATCATCATCTCTCGTTGGAGCAGATCCGCGGGACAGGCGAATACGGCAGTGTTTGTTATCAGGATGTTAAAAATGTACGCCCGAAACAGCGATTGACCGGTGTGGCACGAAAAATGGCGGAATACTATCAGCTTGATTTAAACAGCATCTCATTTGTGAACCCTGTTATTACGAAAAATGATGTGCTGAAATATGTCAATCTTGCGGATGTCAGGCCACTCTCTGTCAAACGGAGAACAATAGCGAACAATATCCTGCAGAGTATTAACAATTCCGCGCAATATACACTCTTTGCAGAGATGGACACAACAAAGTTCAATTCATTTTTTCGCGAACAAAAAGAGGTGTTTGCCAAGGAGAAAAGGAAACATCTCACCTACACGGATGTTTTGATTGCCGCAGTATCCAAAGCGCTGATGATCAATAAAAAAATGAATGCTTCACTTCTTGGCGATCGTTTGTACGTATATAATTATGTCAATATATCGGTTGCAGTTGCGCACGAAGAAGGACTAATGGCTCCGGTGATCA
>CAYUFL010000128.1:0-1536 GCA_964444065.1 uncultured Lachnospiraceae bacterium | reverse complement strand
CAACATATTCTGTCGTTTGAGCGTCCAATTCAGCAATCTGTGAATAAAAATTGATTGTAGGGGTATCGCTGTCAGATTGCACTGCTGTTCCGTCTGCAGACTGCGTTTCTTCAATCCTCTCAACAATATACTTTGTTACACTCAGATATCCTTCCGCAGGATCAGAAATATCGGATACCGATGTCCAGATCAATTTTCCTGCAGGCGCACCTTTTTGTTTGATCAGCTTCAATGATAGTGTCGGTTTTTGTAATTTGTAGGTGAAACTGGACAGTTTCGAGGACAGCGCGTTAATTACATTCGCGTAATTATCCAAGTTAATTTTGTTTACCGAAAGTTCTAAAACACTTAACCCTGACATCCCTGTCAATCCTTCCGGGATTACGGAAATATTATTAAAACCCAGAGACAGATTCTGCAGGTTTTGCAAGGAAAGCAAGCCTTCGCTGATCTCGGAGATTTGATTGCCCGATAATGATAATGTCTGCAAGGAAGTCAAAGCCTCAATTCCTGCCGGAATTGCCGTCAGTTGATTGTTATTCAAAGAAAGTGTCTTTAGATTCGTCAATGAGGACAAATCGGAGATGTCAGTAATTTGATTGTTAGCAAGCGAAAGACTTTGCAGCCCGCTCAGTTTCAACAAAGAGCTTGGGAATGTTTTGATTTGGTTACTTGCCAATGATAATGTTTTTAATGAAGTACACACACTTAAGTCCGGGATATCCGTCAAATCATTATTTTCCAAATAAAGCGTTTCTAAAGCATTTGTTGAGCCTACAATCGAAATCATATACGAACCGTTATTGGAGCCGTTTACTTCTTTGATGTCTCGGGAAGTAAATATCCAACTTGGAATCAGCGTAACAGCGTTATTGGAGTAATTCAGCGTCTGAAGATTATAAAGATTTCGCAATGAATCTAAGCTGTTGATTGAATTGTTGCTGATATTTAATTTTTTCAAATTAATGGCATACTGCAACCCTGTGAGGTTTGTGATAGACAATCCGGACAAATCCAGTGTTGTTGGCAGACTGAGCATGTCTTTCACGGTTAAAGTACCGCCCGACGCAACATTTGCAGCACTCATCAATGCTTTTTTCAAACTTGCATCCATCACACTGACAGGCGAAGCATACCACTGTTGCAGCACCGTCGGATCAACAGTATTCAAATCAAAAGAAGGATCTGTCAATATGGTGGCAGGGTCAGGACCGGCCGCACACACCGTACTCGGAATAAATGAAACGATAATTGCAATTGATAAAAAGAAAGAAACTATTTTTTTTAACATGTTATAACTCCGCTATCAAAATTTTGCATTTTTTACCGTCCTTGGAAAAGGTACCACGTCACGAATATTTTTCATTCCGGTCAGATACATAATCGCACGTTCAAAACCAAGCCCAAACCCGGCATGTTTCACGCCTCCGTATTTTCTAAGCTGCAAATACCAATCCATACTTTCGGTATTTACTCCCATTTCATTCATACGATCCAACAATACATCATATCGTTCTTCCCTTTGACTTCCCCCGA
>CAYUFL010000127.1:0-1553 GCA_964444065.1 uncultured Lachnospiraceae bacterium | reverse complement strand
ACGCGTCCCTGCGGGAAGTTGTACGTGCGGATGCGTTCGCTGCGGTCTCCCGTGCCGACCTGACTTTTTCGGTTCTCCGCAATCGCATCGTTTTGCTTCTTCTGCTCGATTTCGTAGATACGCGCTTTCAATATCTTCAGCGCCTTGTCCTTGTTCTTCAGCTGTGATTTTTCATCCTGGCATGCCACTACGATTCCTGTCGGCAGATGGGTGACGCGCACGGCAGAGTCGGTGGTGTTGACGCTCTGTCCGCCGTTTCCGGAGGAGCGGTATACGTCGATGCGCAGATCATTCGGATCGAGTTCCACTTCCACGTCTTCCGCTTCGGGCAATACCGCGACGGTGGCCGCCGAGGTATGAATGCGACCGCCGGATTCTGTTTCCGGTACACGCTGCACACGATGTGTGCCGCTTTCGTATTTGAGTTTGGAATAAGCACCTTTTCCCGTAATCAAAAAGATGGCTTCTTTGTATCCGCCGATTCCGATTTCATTGACGGAAAGCATTTCTGTCTTCCATCGGTTTCGTTCCGCATAACGGATATACATGCGCAGCAGATTGCCTGCGAACAAAGCCGCTTCGTCCCCGCCGACACCAGCACGGATTTCCACGATGACGTTCTTGTCGTCGTTCGGGTCTTTCGGAAGCAGCAGAATGCGCAGTTCTTCTTCCTGCTTTTCTTTGAGCGTATTCAGAGATTGCAGATCGTCGTAAATCATCTGGCGAAAATCATCGTCGCCGCCCTCTTCCAGCATTGCTTTATTGTCTTCGATCTGCGCCATGGTATCGCAGTATTCGATATATTTCGTCACAATCGGTTCGAGCGCGGAACGCTCCTTCATTGTTTTGGTAAATAACGCCTGATCGCTCAGCAGTTCGGGGTTGCCGATCTCTTCGGTCAGTCGTTCATATTTTTCTTTCAAGCCGTTTAATTTTTCAAGCATGGCGGATCCTCCGTTTAATTCCCTACATATTATATAGTAATTTCCGATTTTTGCAAGGGTGTTTGCCGCATTGCGGGCAGTGGGATTGGTCTAAAATAAGAATTGTCTTAAAGAATTTGTCAATTTTTTAAAAAGACTATTAATTTCAATGACGGGTTGTTATAATATTAAATTATATATTATGAGGTATTCCCATGGATTTGCGTATCGCAAAAGGGCTTGAAACGAAACAGCTGATCTATGACACGGCGAAAAAAGAATTCTATCAAAACGGATATAAAAAAACAACGATTCAGACGGTGACACTGCATGCCGGTGTGCAGCGCGGATTGTTTGCCTATTACTTCGACACAAAAGACCACTTGGTCGAAGTGATTTACGGCGAATACCTGCAGTCGATTTATCAATTGCTCAAGCAGTATGAATGGTTTGATTCGGAAACGAAGTTTTTTCAGCATTCGATGGTTTCTTACATTTACTATTACAATATTCTTTCCGATCCGCATATTGCGCGTTTTTATTATGAGGTGCTTCAGCGCGAATCGAACGAGCGCGTTTTGATCCGTCCGATTTCCGATATCTATCATCGCTTTGTCGGAGAATATGAAA
>CAYUFL010000126.1:0-1556 GCA_964444065.1 uncultured Lachnospiraceae bacterium | reverse complement strand
CTGATAGATGACGATACGGTTTGCATCAGCAATATTAACCGCCAATTGGTTGCGTTGCATTCCACGCTTGGGCATAAAAAAACTCAGGTGATGAAAGATCGGATACTTGATATCAACCCAAAATGTAACGTTACGGTCTGCGATTGTTTTTATACTGCGCAGACAGCGGATGAGATCGACCTTTCGCAGTTTGACTATATTATTGATGCGATTGATACGATCTCATCCAAACTGACTTTGATCGAACGCGCAAAAGCCGCAGATGTGCCGATCATCAGTGCAATGGGTGCGGGCAATAAGCTGGATCCGACCAAATTTGAAATTGCCGATATCAAAAAAACGAGCGTATGTCCGCTCGCGAAAGTGATGCGCAAAGAACTGAAATCGCGGGGCATCAGCTCGCTAAAAGTCGTTTATTCGAAAGAACTGCCGATAAAACCGAGTGTATCAACCGTACCTGAAATGTGCGCCGAAAAGCTGATGGCGCATGCAAAACGTCAGACGCCGGGCAGTATTTCCTTTGTCACCTCAGTCGCGGGTCTTGTGCTTGCTTCAGAGGTCGTGAAGGATTTGATCGGATTTGGATCTGTGGTAAAAACGTTGTAGTATGTCTGCGACGTTTTTTTTAAAGAGTCCGAGTTTATCGGATGGGTTTGTTTCAATGTAACATAACTGATTTCGGCGGATATTCGTCCTTCCCATATAAAATGGGAGGAGAAACCGATGCTTCCTCGCAATTTGGATGCTGTGATAGGATTTGCACATCATTACTTGGCATTGCAATCGACTTGTTTGTCTGATAAGATAAAAAATAACTGAACCATGATAAAAAATTAAAAATTGTGTTTGGAGGAGAGACATGAATCAGTTGTCGGAAGAGCATGTTACAGCATCGGCGTCAATGATTGAGGAACTGACGGAAGAATCCTTGCTGAGGCTCTGGTCACAAACATACAATACACATGGGAAACCCGATTGGTCTCATATTTTTCCTTATTATCATTCAGGATTCGGTGCAGCGCATCGAAGGGATTGATAATTTTCGCGCTATGTGCGAGCGCTTGACGAAGCGCTGCAAAGAACTCAATATGGATATCACAATTGTTGTAAAAAAAGAGAATGTGATTGTGATGGGGTGGATCATGACAATGATTTTTCGGCGATCTCCAAGCACGCCGATTTACGGTATGTCAAAACTGACGCTGCACGAAGACGGCAGAATTATCTCTCAACGCGATTACTATGATCTTTGGGGTGATATTTATAACGGCATTCCCGGGTTTCGCAGGATTTATCGCGCGTTCATGAGAAAACTATTCGGATGAGGTGAAAAATGAATTTCCCCGATGAATTAAAATTTATCGAAAACCGAAATGCAATACAGAAAACAACCGCTGCCAAGCTGACAGACAAAACCTGTGTCATCAGCGGAGCGACCTCAGGGGTCGGGTTATCGGCAATTCGCAGACTTGCCGAAGAGGGTGCTGCGCTTGTGCTGATTGCCAGAAACAAAGAGAAAGCAGAAGCGCTTGTGCGCGAACTGCAGGGCATTACGG
>CAYUFL010000125.1:0-1568 GCA_964444065.1 uncultured Lachnospiraceae bacterium | reverse complement strand
TACAAGGACATTCAATGAAATCACGCTCTTGCAGCGGTAATAATGCGTTATTATAGTTTTTCCAAAGATAGATTCTTTTATCATTGATTCGATCTGCATATTCCAATTGTCCCATCAAATAGGCTGCATTAATATCACTTGGCAAATAGGATGAGCCGTAACCAACCCATGTGTATTTATCAACAAATCCATGAAGAAACTGACTTCTGTTTGTTCCCTTTTCACGAATGATTTCAGCCATTTTCATCGCTTCGTCATTTTTTATTAGGATTGCCCCGCCTTCGCCCATATTAAAATTCTTACTTTCATGAAAACTGTAGCAGCCAAAATCGCCTATTGTGCCCAAATAGCAGTCATTATATTTTGACATAAATCCCTGAGCGGCATCTTCAATTACGACAAGATTATATTTTTGCGCAAGACTATTGATTTTATTCATATCCGCAGACACTCCGGCATAATGAACAGGAACGATTGCTTTCGTTTTTTCAGTAATCGCTTGCTCAATCAGTGTTTCATCGATATTCATTGTATCAGGACGAATATCGATGAAAACAATTTTTGCGCCCATTTGAACAAACGCATTTGCTGTGGACGAAAACGTAAAAGAAGGCATGATTACTTCGTCTTCGGGATTGATTCCGTAAAGCAAAGCTGATATTTCCAATGCATGTGTTCCTGATGTCGTTAAAAGAACATGCTTTGCGCCAAACCGTGTCCGCATCCACTGAGACACTTGATGTGTAAAAGGTCCATCTCCGGAAATATGATGTGATTCCAGTGCAAGTTTAATTTTATTCTCTTCGTTTCCCAGATACAAAGGCACATTGAAGTCGATCATCTGCTCTCCTTTTGGCTTATCTTGCTGTCGCAAAACACATCGGCAAACCGACCTGTATCATTACCCCGGCAAGTGCTGTCATCAAAATCAGAATAATTGTAATTGTGGCAATTTTTTGTCGTTTTTTGTCTGTAAAAACTTTTTCAATAACACATGTTAATCCCCTCGTTAAATAATACATTAAGGGTATTAACATCGGCATACAGTATCTCCCTTGTGCTTGAAAATCATTAAAATACGAAAAAGTAATACTGATACCGATTGGTATCAGTATCGATATCAACATTGCCGTATGGAAAAAAAGTTCTTTTCCGCTTGGCAAATGTCTTTTCCCCCCAACTGTACGAATTCGACTAACAATACCCACAAAACCTATAATATATACTGCAGTATATATTATATAATAATAAACAGGCAGCCAGTATTTCATATAACCGAATACACCAATGAAGCTGCAATAGGTCTTCGTAATCCATAAATGGAACAACATACTGAACAAACTTACTCCTGCATCATACGCATTCCAGCGCTGTGAAGGTTTATATCCATTTGCCGCATAAAGTTCGCCGTAACGATTGCTGCTTGTGAGACCTAAAAAATCGCCGTGATATAGTATTCCATTGCGAATAAACCACCATCCACATAACAGAAACACCAGAAATACAACAAAAGAAAGCTTTTTCCATTCTGTTTTACGTTCCGTCTTATCATGGCTGTATATTCTACT
>CAYUFL010000124.1:280-1580 GCA_964444065.1 uncultured Lachnospiraceae bacterium | reverse complement strand
ATTGTGGAATAATTGATGCTCATGCCGTTTTGTGCTACAACAGCCTGCTTGTATTCCACGATCGGTCGGATGATGTTGTAGGCAGGCGGACGTTCCCCGGCTGTTTTCAAGCCGTACCACTGATCGCCCGAGAAAAAACGGAAGCACTCATCGCATCGGCTGAAGTGCTGTTTTTCTGTTAAATAATCGACACCGCGTCGGTATTGCTGCCAAACCGATGTCACATTGTTTTCCTGTTTTCTCAATTAAACCACCTCTTCCTGCGGCGCATCCGTACCGTAGCGCTCGATGTTTTCCCATTCGATCCGTGCTTTGCGCGCTTCGTCCGTCTCTTTGGATTGTTTCATCCGTACAATGCGAACGGTTGGCTTCGCTTTTGCAAGCGGTTCGTCTTTTGCCAGTGCTCTTCCGTCTCGCAGACCCATGCGGTACGCGATAAGCACCGCAATCAGTGCGGCAAGTGCAAATACTGTGTTCATCATTTCCATTGTGTTTTCCTTCCCCGTGAAAATATACGGAAAAAGAGGAAATGTTCCGCTCTTTCCGCAAATAAAAAAACAGCCTGATCGACTGTTTCTGCTTTAATGAGCATAACAAAACCCGCGCGGACATTCCATGACGGATATCAATGCGTATGATCGATATACTGAAAATGCAATTTAATACGATTAATTGCATGAAATTTACAAAATAATCTGTATATAATCGTTTTATTTGATATAATCAAAATATATCATATATTATACTGCGGGAAGAGAGAGAATGGAATTGCAAGAATCTGCGGAAACAAAAAAAGAACGCATTATGCGCGCGAGCAAAACCTTGTTCTATGAAAAGGGCTACAAGGATACTACCTATGAAGATATCTGCGAAGCTGCGCAAGTGACGCTCGGCACCGTTACTTACCATCTGTCCGGCAAGCGGAATATCGCCCGGATGCTGATGGAAGAATTCGAAACCGAGCACAAAGCCATCATGGAGAGTCTGACAGGCGGCAGATATGATCTGCGTACCATGACCGCGCTCCGCATTCTGCGTTGGTGGGAACGGATGAATCTGGATCGGAATATTCAGCGCTTTCTGACGCAGCTTGCGCAAGAAGGCATACTCCGCACCGTACTCGGCAGCTATATCGAGCATGTTTTTCAAATGCTTATCCTGGAATATGATCTGTACATTTCGGACCGTCGGCTCAAACTCATCGCCACCGCGCATATCGGGTTGACGGATGAGTTGCTCCTTTCCCTGTCGGACGAACAAGGAGCCGAGAATATCATGGAAATCGCCGATTTTATCATTG
>CAYUFL010000124.1:0-259 GCA_964444065.1 uncultured Lachnospiraceae bacterium | reverse complement strand
TCTGTTCAAGGCGCTTGATACGGACTACATCACCATCCGTGATCTGATCAAACGGACGCATGAAATTTATGATACGATTGATAACGACAATGATTATTTTGCTTATTTCCGTTACGGAGAAGAAGCCTGACCGCCATGAACAAAAGCAAATAAAGCGGAACTCCGCTTTTTTTTATTGCATCGGAGAGGAATGATCAACTGCCCGCACCCGAAAACATCAGTCATGTTTTATAAAATGCATTTAATATGCATTTTATTA
>CAYUFL010000123.1:0-1598 GCA_964444065.1 uncultured Lachnospiraceae bacterium | reverse complement strand
GAACCGAGACCCCAGAATTTACAGCTGATCGTATCTGCCGGTAATGTATTGATTTTTTCAGGCACCGGCAAAGATAATCCGGTGACGTCATCGTTAATACCGATGGTAAACTGATTTTTTGGCTGTGTATTTTTCAGATTATCGTAGACAGCTTTAATTTGTGAAGATGTCGTGTCTTTCGAACCAAGGCCGTATCTTCCGCCAACAATCAACGGTCTGACATCATGATCAAAGAAAATACTCTGGATATCGAGATAAAGAGGTTCTCCGGTAGCGCCCGGTTCTTTCGTTCTATCCAAAACTGCAATCTGTTTGACCGTCTTCGGGAAAACATCAAAGAAATATTTCGCACTGAACGGTCTGTAAAGATGGACTTTGATCAGTCCCACTTTTTCGCCTTTTGCATTCAGATAATCGACAGTTTCTTCGACTGTTTCACAAACGGAACCCATTGCAACAATAATTCTGTCAGCATCCGGCGCACCGTAGTAAACAAACGGTTTATATTCTCTGCCGGTCAGTTTCGAAATTTCACCCATATAATCGTTTACGATATCAGGTACCTGTGTGTAAAAATTATTGGATGCTTCTTTTGCTTGGAAAAAAATGTCGGGATTCTGAGCAGTTCCTTTTGTATACGGCTTTTCCGGATTCATAGCGGAATCTTTAAATTCCTGCAGAGCCTTATAATCAAGCAATTTATTAAAGTCATCGTAATCAATTGTTTCAATTTTCTGCACTTCATGCGAGGTACGGAATCCATCAAAAAAATGTACAAAAGGGATTCTCGACTTGACCGCAGCCAAATGTGCGATACCGCCAAGATCCATTACTTCCTGTACGCTGTTTGATGCCAGGAAAGCAAATCCGGTCTGTCGGGCGCTCATAACATCGGAGTGGTCACCGAAAATAGACAGCGCGTGACCTGCAAGTGCTCTCGCACTGACATGGAACACACACGGCAGAAGCTCTCCGGCTATTTTGTACATATTCGGAATCATCAACAGCAAGCCTTGCGATGCTGTAAACGTTGTTGTCAATGCCCCTGCAGACAACGAACCATGCACCGCACCTGCAGCTCCGCCTTCCGACTGCATTTCAATAACATCGACTTTTTGACCGAAAATATTTTCTTGTCCGTTAGCTGACCATTCATCCACGATTTCTGCCATTGTCGATGACGGCGTAATCGGAAATATTGCCGCAACTTCAGTAAACGCATATGCAGTATACGCTGCAGCAGTATTCCCATCCATAGTTTTCATTTTTTTAGCCACATTGATCCTCCTGATACAATCATAGGTATTATATTATTATATTAAAGTTTTCTAATAAAGTAAAGCAAATTGAAAGAATCACTTTAAATATACAAACTTTTTGAAATATTTGGTTAATATATAAGGTTATATTCTCTTGTTAAGCCATTGAATCGTATCTCCGATTACTTCATCGCGTTCCGGTTCATTAAAGATTTCGTGATAAAGATTCGGATATGTTTTTAGTGTTTTGTCTTCTGACATGATCGATTGAAATAAAATTTTTGAAGCGTTCGGATCAACGATTAAATCGTTTTCACCATGCAAAATTAATGTTGGATA
>CAYUFL010000122.1:0-1603 GCA_964444065.1 uncultured Lachnospiraceae bacterium | reverse complement strand
TCACTTGATTTTAGACGGAAAAGACGGTGACAATTTTCTGAGTACGATAAACCGTATATTGCGTAATCCCGAACAATATATATTCTGAACATAGGCAGGAGAGTTAATGGGACATTATTTGTTTATGCCAAAATTGGATATGTCAATGGAAGAAGGCATGATCGTTCAGTGGCTGATCAAAGAAGGAGACCAGATTGAAAAGGGCGACTATGTCGTTGAAGTGGAAACGGGAAAGGTCAGCATTCAGGTCGATAATACCATTGCTGCCGGTACCGTATTGATACGGTAAAAGTAAATGTGCCGATCATGTATATCGGGAAAAAAGGGGAGTCTGTTCCTTTGCCCGAGGAGTACGTTGCGCAGTCTGCGGACAACGTACCGATGACACAAAACGACGAGGCGGAACGACAAGTGCATAAACAAGATTATGACATGGTCGTAATCGGCGGCGGTCCGGGAGGGTATACCTGTGCAATCCGTGCGGCTCAATTGGGGAAACGGGTGTTGATCGTCGAGAGAGAAATGCTCGGGGGCATTTGTTTAAACAGAGGATGTATTCCGACAAAATCATTTATACGCAACGCCGAAGTGCTGCAAACAGTACGCAACGCGATGCAGATGGGCATCTCTGCCGATGGCATCCGATTTGACTGGTCCGAAGTGATTCGGCGCAAAAACGAAGTGGTTGCGTCTCTGCAGCGCGGCATACGAGTGATGATGAAGCAGAACGGAATTGATGTTGTTTACGGGGAAGGCGAACTCTCCGGGCGTCACAGTGTGCGTGTCGGAGAGAAAACATACACCGCAGGAAAAGTCGTCATAGCAACAGGGACAAAACAATCTGCATTTGAGGATGTTTCCGGTACCGATTTTCGGATTTATAACTGCGATGAAATACTCGAGATCGAGCAACTTCCGAAAGATATGCTGATTGTGGGTGCCGGTATCATTGGCATAGAAATGGCATATGTATTTAATCAATACGGTGTCAATGTCACGATTGTCGAGCAGAACGGACGTATTCTCAGCGATGCGGATCACGAGATTTCCGCAATTCTTGCAAAAGAACTCAAAAATAGCGGAATTAACTTGATACTTGATTGCAAGATCCAGGGATCGGAAGGCAATCAAATTCATTTTGATAACGGATCATCAGTTCCGGCCGATACGATATTTTATACCACGAACAGGCAAGCATTGGTTCCTGCTTCTTATGAACCGCTCCGAACATTCTCCGGGTATCTTGCTGTGGATGAGGAACTGAAGACATCGTTGCCGGGGGTTTATGCGATCGGTGACTGCAACGGAAAGATGTCGACTGCCCATGCGGCAATTCGTCAGGGGAATGTGCTGGCGGAAAATTTTTTCGGAAACGGCGGCAAAATCAATTACGATATGATTCCGTCCTGTATCTACTCCAATCCCGAAACCGCATGGATTGGGATGACGGAAGAAGAAGCAAGGGCTCGCAAAATACCGATCAAAGTAAGCAAAACAAGATTTGCTTCGGTCGGAAAAGCAATCGCATCGGCGCAGACACAAGGGCTTGTGAAAGTCATTGCAGACAGCCGATGGGATGAGATTCTCGGAGTACACATTATCG
>CAYUFL010000121.1:0-1694 GCA_964444065.1 uncultured Lachnospiraceae bacterium | reverse complement strand
AAGCCGTTCTTATCGCTTCCGCAAAAGGTGGTGTCGGAAAATCAACCATCACCGCGAAACTTGCCTGCGAACTCGCACAGCAAGGAAAACTTGTCGGCATACTGGATGCCAGCATGTCTGCTTCTTCGATTAATATCATCTTCGGAACAAATGATGTCCCGGAAATCATCAAGGGCGGTATTCACCCGGTTAAGACCAAACTCGGTATTCAGATCATTTCCTTTCCGCTGCTCACAGCAAATCCGTCAGCCCCCATGTTTTGGGAAGGCAGCAAAAGCGCCGCGTTCGCGAAACAACTTTGGACCGATGTCATCTGGGACAATCTGGACGTGCTGCTGATCGACACTCCATCCGACACAGCAGACATCACACAAATTTATTTTAAAAACCAGCATATCAACGATGTGATCATCGTCACCGATCCGACGGAGCTTTCAGCTCTCGTGACAGCCCGTACGATCAATTATGCAAAAATGAATCAAATCAACATCCTCGGACTGATCGAAAACTTCTCTGATGAAGATTCCGAAAGTCCGTCAACAAAAGAACTGCTCGCAGGTTTTGCATTAAAACTGCTTGACCGTATTCCGACTGATGCAAGATTGAGTGCATGCGTGAATAACGGGTCAATCGAATCGTACGATGAAGTCCTGCTGCCCAAAACATCCGCACTCTTTGAGGAATAAAAACCATTTGTTTTTTACAGATCAGTGCATCCCTATTATCAAAAAACCTCGTGCTTTTTTACAAGTACGAGGTTTTAATTATTTTTTCGATTCTTATGATATCCCTTGCTTCTTTGCCCAACACAAATACAGTATCATTCCGACTGTCACAAATCCAAAACCGAGGAACATCCCTCCGGATGTCGATATCTGAGAAATGCTTCCGTATGCAACATCCATCCCGGCAGCTGACAGATTCATGACAACGCTGTATACCGAGAGTACCGCCGCTCGGGAACCGATATCGATACTTTGATTCTGAATGTGATTGCCGATCGGCATCATGATTGAAGCCGATGCACGCAGTATAACCATACAAACAACCGTAACCAAGGGAATTGCGCTCAATCCCATCACGAGACACGATACTGCAGCACTTCCAAAAAGGATAATAATCAGTTTATTCTGTCCAACGCCTTCTGCAAATCGATCCGAAAAACCGCCCAGAAGCCCTGAAATCGCAGGGAACACGGCAAATACAGCAATTGTCGCGATCGTAACACATCCGCGCAAATATTGCGTCTGACTGAGAAATACGGTCACCATCAAATTTGTCTCGGACAGCAATGCCAGTGCCAGCAAAAAAGGAAGCACCGCCCTGTTTTGACGCAATGCGCGCATAACGGATCGACATTGCGCAGCAATCGATTCTTTCAATGATTCCTTATATGCGGTTTCTTTCAAGAAACCGGTCAGTATGAAAGCAATTGCATAGGTAACGGTCGTAGCTGCGCCCGCGAGCGCATCATTGCTTCCCATCAGAACGGAAAATGTCAGTGCCGCAAAGACATAGCCTACCGTATTGCAACCGCCGTAGATACTGTATACCCTTCGGATTTCGGATCGATCCGCATTGTAATACAAAAATGCCGTATCACAGCCGGAAAGACCGGACAGCACAACAGACAGCATCAGCCGCTCTGTCAGGAACATGCCGAAACCGTTCGCTTTCCAAAATACGATTTTGGA
>CAYUFL010000120.1:0-1725 GCA_964444065.1 uncultured Lachnospiraceae bacterium | reverse complement strand
CTCCGCCGCATTTTCTCCGCAACGGGGAGAAATCAAAATCTGCGTGCCGCGATCTGCTACTGCCTGCGCCGCTTTGATACCTGCACCGCCGGATGCCGCCACTGCATTGTTGTCCAGAAAATCGGTTTCTTTCGTGATTGAATTATACAGCAAAAAGTAAGGCGCGCGTCCGAATGAAACACAGACTGGCGCATCGATTGATTCTTCGTTTACAGGTATTGCTATCCTCATATTATATTCTCCTTTATTCATTTATGAATTGTGTACTTTATCCCCAAATCGGTGTCTGCGGCACCCTCCGCGTGCGCACTGCGGTTCGTTTCCTTCGCAAAGACGGTAATCACCGCCCTCAATCAACAACACTTTGCCGTTGACAATCGAATCCGCCAGCTTGTTGCGGGCTTCATCATAAATACGCTGCACGGTGGTGCGGGCAATATTCATTTGTTCGGCGCATTGCTCCTGCGTATAGCCCTGCAAATCGATCAGACGAATCGTTTCGTATTCATCCACCGACATAATGATATGCGTATCATTATCACACGGAACGCCGATCGGTCCGAATTTACTGTTTTCGGGCAGACAACAAACCTGCCGCCATTTTTTTGGTCTGGCCATAATTCCTCTTTTTCAAGAATGCGGGGGTTTGGATGTACCCCCGCATTCTTACGTAAAATTTGTTAAAGCTTGAGATCAATATCTTCAATCAGGCGTTCAAGACACTGTTTTCTTCTCAGCAGCGCCTCTTTTTCGGATTCTGCAAATATTGAAATCCCTGCTTCACGGCGTAAACCGTAACCGCATCTGCGTCCCATACTGTTTCTTCTTGCAAACATTGGACCCAACCCATCCGGTCCTGTTCCGTCTCTATTTGGCATGTTCATCACCTCCGGCCAATTAATTAATGACATATGTCCTAAACACAGAATAGCACTATTATGAACATATGTCAATAATTAAATAAAATACATCCAATAATTACAGCAGATTTAGACATATTTCATGTGATCGAAAAGCAAAGTATAGTATAATGAAGAAAAATTAAACGGAGTCTGCATCACATGGACAGATATGTAATTGAAAATATATTCGGAATCGACAACCTGAATCTTACCTGGTATGGATTGATTATCGGATGCGGGATATTGCTGGGATCGGCGATTGTCATGAGTAAGCTGAAACGTATAGGCTATCGCTATGACTTGTTTTACGATTTCATTATTTTTGCTCTCCCTGTCTCAATTATTTGCGCCAGATTGTATTATGTCATTTTCGAGTGGAGCTACTACAAACTCCAGCTTTCCGAAATTGTTGCAACATGGAACGGAGGGCTTGCCATCTACGGCGGCGTGATCGGAGGCGTATTGACCGCGGTGGTGTTCAGCAAGATTAAAAAATTTCCTTTTTTGCGCATACTTGACCTCTTTGCGCCGAGTCTGATTTTGGGGCAGGCGATCGGACGGTGGGGTAATTTTGTCAATCAGGAATCCTACGGAAACCTGATCACCAAAGCATCGCTGCAGTTTTTCCCTTACGGCGTGTATATCGATCAATTGAATCAATGGTATCAGGCAACCTTTTTCTATGAAAGCATGTGGGATTTACTCGTCTTTACGGTTCTGATGTTCTACAGCAAAAAAGCGGAGTACAACGGAGACATTTTTGCGCGATACCTGATCGGCTACGGAATCGGACGATTTTTCATCGAAGGGCTGCGCAGTGACA
>CAYUFL010000119.1:0-1778 GCA_964444065.1 uncultured Lachnospiraceae bacterium | reverse complement strand
ATTTCATTGTACTGTTTGCGGTAATCGTTCAGATTATCATCCCGCTTTTTTAATAGAATGGTATTCTCAAAATCGATCTTGTCGATCCTGCAGTTGCTGATTGTAATCTTGGTATCTGCAGAAGAATCTAGCGTATTGATTAATTCGCAATATCCGCCGAACATTTCCTCTTTGTCTCCATCACTGGATACTCGGTAGTTAATATCCGAAAAACGGTAACTTTTGACATACTTGTTCCCGCAAAGAAAAATCCCATCCGGCCAGATACGGCGGATGGGAATGATATCCTGAACGGATTTTGGTACCCGGTACTTTTCTTTCTCTTCTGCGATAATGCGCTGTATTGTTTTAATCATGTTTTCCTCCTAGTATTGTTTTGTAGATCGGCTCACTGATAAAGTGAAGTTCATTTGGACTCAGAAGCTCACTCTTCAAAGCCAAGTACGGCAAATGGGAAAGCACCCAAGACGCACAGCCAGCTGAGTGTTGCGATGCCGAGAAAGCCTTTACATAGAAAATAGATTGCAACTGCAATGCCGATTGCAGCTATTGAAAAGGCGAACTGTCTTACTGATAATCCGAAAAAAATAGATTCGGTATAATCCCGAATCTCGCGGTTGATTTTGATTTCCATCTAAATCTCCTTTACTTTTCTATAATCCCATCATTTCTTTTACGAGTTTGTCTGCCATCTTCACGATCCCGACAAGCACAAGCATGTTAAATAGTAGCTCCCCGATATAACTCCACACCATCGTGACTGCAGAAGCGCTTGTATCAACAATCGGTGCCGAAGTGGACATCGCTGAGAAGATCACGCATGCAAGCACAATCACTGCGCCCTCCATACAGACCCCGGCGTAACTTTTTAGAAATGATTTTCCGATGGTGGAAGTCGGCTCCCCTGCAAACGTGGATAACGGAATCGGAGAGATTGCCGTGTATAGGTACAATTTAAAAAAGCGTCCGTAAACACTCAGTATCATGACAATGGCAAGCACCCAGATAAACAGACTTCCGATCAGACTGACAAACCATAGCGGAATACTCTCAAAGAATCCCAAGTTTTCTATTACTGTGACCAGTTCACTCGGCAAGGTGTATGCAGTTGTACTTCCAATGCCTGCGCTGTTTGCGATGGTGGAGACAACACCCTGTATGATTGAAAGCAGGGAGAGCATCAAATCAAGTCCATACGTAACAACCGCTTTCGCGAGTACAAATCGGATAAAGAGCTTGAGTGCAGCTTCCGGTCTTTTGATTTCTGCAAAGCTTCCGCACGTTTTGATGACACCGAGAACAAAGAACAGCACAAGCAATGCGATTCCGATTGCTTGCAGTGCACCGTGGATTCTGAGTATCACTTCCCATATGCTGCCTCCCTTAAAATCCTGTGGGGACTGCATAATCAGAGAAAGTATTTCTGAAAACTTATCATTCCAAGTCTGAAGTGCATTATTGAGATTATTGACAACCCAACTTTCTGACATATTTTTTACCTCCTTTCAGTTGTTCTAGGGATTACCTAAGACTGATAAATATTGATACAAAAATGTATCAGTCTTCCTTTTAATGTTTTCACCCTCCCGTAATCATCGTAAGGATCTCTTTTGTAAAGGTAATGATAATACCGCCGGCAAGTGTCAGGAATCCATTCGCGCGCTGAGAAGGATCGTGACTTTTTAGGGATAATCCAACCTGCATGATCCCGAGCCCAAGTAGGATCAACCCGATTGCACGGATTAATCCGAAGATAAAATCAGACAGATTGCTGACGA
>CAYUFL010000118.1:0-1784 GCA_964444065.1 uncultured Lachnospiraceae bacterium | reverse complement strand
AACTTCTCAAAAGAATCCATACAGGAAAATTTAACGTATGGATATTATGATACGTTGAAGGCTTTTGGTAAATATCGAAGTTCATATTATTATATTTCCGGTTGCGAAGACGACAACAATGACTTGCAGTTGAACCGACGTGATTTGATTTATTTAATGAGAGACGAATTTTTTCTGAGATTATTTGAAAATGATCGAGTGATGTTGGATTTGTTCCATCATATCAATGAATTTGCACAGGCGAAGCACTCGTTATCGATATACAGCAAGGAATTTTTCATGGCATGTATTGAAATATGCGCAGAAACATTAGGGATGAATCGTTGTGCTGAGTATACGGTCTGTACTTTCCTAGAGAACTTGATGCAGGAATTCAACGATATTATTACGAAACAAAAATATCTGGAAGAAAGCATAAGAAGCAGAATATCCCAAAAAATAACAAACAAAGAATTGTCGCTAAAAAGTGAAGATCGGAAAATTGTATTTGCCGTAATGCTTAGTTCGATCGAAACGCTGTCAAATCATTACGAGCTGGTGGCAATTATAAATCCAAGGCTGATCATCAGCTATCTTACTGCGAATATTATGCTGAATCGGCTGAAGATCAATTGTTAGCATTTTTCATTGCAACTGCAAAACATAGGATATATGGCAATTCGTGTGTAATCGAGATTTGAATTGTGATTGGATCTGATTGTATTGAGAAGAATGCAATGATTTTTTCCGAAAGATAAACGATTGGTTTTCCGCATTCATTTTTTTTAATCTCAATATCAGTAAACCAAAATCCGCGAAATCCTGTGCCCAATGCTTTTGAGATTGCTTCTTTACAGCAGAATGAAACGGCGAGATACAGCAGTGGATTAGCTGCATGGGTATAACATTCATATTCATACGGTGTCAGTATTCTTTTTGCGAGGCGTTCCGATACTGAAGCACCCATTTTCTGAAACCTTAAGATGTTAGTCATATCAGTGCCTACGCCAAGAAGTAAATAGTTCTCGTCAAAATTTTGATAATTCATGGTCATCTCCCAAACATAAAAAAACCCTGAAGATCTGTCTGTCAAGGTTTCCTTTATGCAATCTATAATCGATGCGCTGTTAGCCGATAGAGTTGAGTTTTTTTGCGAACTGGCTTTTCTTGCGGTTTGCAGCATTTTTATGAATCACACCTTTGGATGCAGCCATATCGAATTTTTTAGAAGCTACTTTGCAAGCCAGTTGTGCTTCTTCTGTATTGCCCTGCGCTACTACAGCAAGAAATTCTTTTTCTGTAGTTTTCAGGTTGGTTTTGATCATTTTATTCGAAAGTCTGCTTTTTTCATTGGTCAAAATTCTTTTTTTTGCCGATTTGATATTTGCCAAGATTCTACCTCCGATCAGGTTTTTTAAGCTATATTATTCTAGCATTATCGCGCTTGGAATGCAAGAAAAAGTTATCTGATTCAGTAAAATCTGATTATTTTATTACATATGAACCCACTGTAATATATTACTCTATAAAAAACCGAATCCGCGCTTGGTAAGAGCGCACGCATTTCAGCAAGCCAAAATGTAATAAAATCACAAGAAATACAAGATAAAAACACCAATTACGGAGAATAAATATTTATGCACGCCGGATAAAAATGAAAAATGAATTTTATATCATACGTATGCCAAAATTTGATAAAAAGAATTGACAAACGAAAGTCCATCAGTTATACTAAATTCCGCACTACATGTGCGGGTGTAGCTCAGTGGTAGAGCCCCAGCCTTCCAAGCTGGTCGCGAGGGTCC
>CAYUFL010000117.1:0-1794 GCA_964444065.1 uncultured Lachnospiraceae bacterium | reverse complement strand
TTTTGTTGGATTTTGTTGATATTGTTTTGCACATTTTTTTGAAGGAAGAACGGGAAATGTATAATCTGGAAAAATTATGGGCAGACGGTAAATTTTTAAGAAAACCCGTTGAATCAAAAACCGAATAGTTTTATGTTATTGGAAAGGAACGTTGCAATGCAAGTCAGAACGAGATTCGCTCCGAGTCCAACCGGATATCTGCATATCGGAAGTTTGAGAACTGCGCTATATTGCTATCTATGGGCAAAGAAAGAAAAAGGACGCTATATTCTCCGTATCGAAGATACGGATCAGGCTCGTTATGTGGAAGGCAGTACGGAAAATTTGATTTCCGCTTTGGAACGATGCCATATCATACATGACGAAGGACCGGTACTGGACGATAACACATTACTCCAGATCGGTGATTACGGTCCTTACTTTCAGTCTGAGCGTCTTGCGGTTTATCAGCAATATGTTCAGCAATTGTTGTCTGAAGGGAAAGCGTATTATTGCTTCTGTACCAAAGATCGTTTGGAAAGTTTGCGCGAAGAACAAACATCTCAAGGGTTGACGCCAAAATATGATTCGAAATGCTCACATCTTTCAGATAAGGAAGTAAAAGCAAATTTGGATGCGGGTCTTCCTTATGTGATCCGTATGAAACTGCCCGAAAACAGAGAAGTCGTATTTGATGATCTCGTGAGAGGCACTGTTTCGATCAACACCAAAGATATGGATGAACAGGTATTGATCAAAGCGGACGGATTTCCCACCTATCATTTCGCTGTTGTAGTGGATGACCATCTGATGGAGATTACGCACGTGATTCGCGGTGAAGAATGGCTTGTTTCTACACCGAAGCATTTATTGCTTTTTGAAGCGTTTGGGTGGGACGCACCGAAATATGTTCATTTGCCCACTGTACTGAATACAAACAAAAAGAAATTAAGCAAGCGGGATGGATCCGCATCCGTTGAAGATTATTTGAAAAAAGGCTATATCCCTGAAGCATTGACAAATTATATTGCAATGTTGGGATGGTCTGCACCCGACGGAAGAGAGATTTTTTCTATGAATGAAATCATCGATGAATTTTCTCTTGATCGTATTCATAAAAGCGGTGCAGTTTTTGATGTTGAAAAATTAAACTGGGTAAACAGTCAATATATCAAGGCAATGGATGATGATGAACTGGCATACGATCTGAGAGAGTATTTGGCAGACATAACGGGGTTGGATACGAATGATCATATTAAAATGGTATATATTGCGCAGTGTCTAAAAGACAGAATCAGTTATTTTGAGCAGGCAAAAGAAGAAATGAATGCTATTTTGGGTGTTTATTGTTTAAGTGAATGTCAAGAAGCGCAGGAAGCAAAGTCTTTTGACACGAATCAAACATTATATGAATCTGCTATTGAAAAAATCGAAACATTTAACGAGCTGACTCCTGAAAATTTAACCGAACTGTTTAAATTTTTACAGAAAGAAAAAGGAATCAAAGGGAAAAATCTTTACATGGGTCTTAGAATCGCCGTTACCGGAGAAGTGCATGGTGCTGACATCAAACTTGTAATGTGCATCATGGGTAAAAACATGGTTTTGGAGAGATTGAAAAATATGTTATAGAAAAAGGATGCGCATATGTGCATCCTTTTTAATGTAGGTGCGTATGCTGTGAATCGGGAAGATGTTCATGTGCATGCTCTATTAAGCAGTGGGTATGAATATGGCTGTGCTCAGCCTCGCAAGGAGCATCATGATCATGAAAATGATGATTGTCATCATGAGCGTGTCGATGATTATGGATTA
>CAYUFL010000116.1:0-1795 GCA_964444065.1 uncultured Lachnospiraceae bacterium | reverse complement strand
TGGAAATAGCTGTCGGTACCCGAGAAGCAAGCTCCGAAACTCTTTTTCACACCGATGGGTCGTATGTGACTTGCGAGTCAACGGATATACTTATGCAGCACTTGTTTGAGGCGGGGGTTGGCAATATCGGTTTTTATAAAGATTGCGCTTATGTATTAAACGGCAAAGGTCAATTTACCCCGCTGGATGGTGCAGCGCCTGCGATAGGAGAATTGAATATTCCCGAAATCACAGACGAAAATAAAATCGAAGCAATACTTCCCAGAAAGAAAAAAAATGCCGTGATATCAGCAATCATGCGTTATCACCCATATGAGACTCCCGTATTTCATATCAGTGAATTCTGTAATGCCAATGTAGGAATCGGAATCGGTGTCATCGGTGATTTAAGTACTGAATTGTCTGCAGATGCATTCATTGAGTTCACAAAAGATATTTTTCATGTCGATATGCTCAGAATTTCGGATAATTACAAAAATCGTACGATCAAACGCGTTGGATTCAGCAGCGGTGCTTCAACGGAATATATTCCGATTGCCAAATCAATGGGTGCTGATGTGATGATTACATCAGAATGCAAATCGTATGATTTTGAATTCGCAATGAACAACGGAATCATATTAATTTGTTTGACTCATTTTATCAGTGAGCACTGTTTTACGGAAGCGATGAAACGCATCCTTCTCCAAAACAAGGAATTCAGCGATCAACTTCAATTTTTGATCAGCGAACAAACAGATTCGGAAGTATTTGTCTAGCCATTGCCGAATGATTGCGCCTTTGTTATAATAAGACTTGAAATAAGCAAGCCGATTGACCGCTCCGTTACGGCGGAGAGGAAAGTCCGAGCTCCGCAGGGCAGAATGCCAGATAACGTCTGGTGGAGGCAACTCCAAGGAAAGTGCAACAGAAAGGAAACCGCTTCTGCAAAGAAGTAAGGATGAAAGGGTGAGGTAAGAGCTCACCGGCGGACAGGTAACTGTTCGGCTGTGTAAACCCCATTCGGAGCAAGACTAAAAAAGAGCGTGATGCAGCGGCCCGCTGTGCTCGTGGTAAGTCGCTTTAGCGTATCGGCGACGATATTGCAAGATAGATGGTCATTAAAACAGAACTCGGCTTATGAGCTTGCTTATTTTAATGAATAGAGAGAGGTATCCTATGAGTCAGAAAGTAACTGAACTGAAAACTTATGATGGGATCAAGCTATTTTCTACAATCGATTTCGCTGATGACGCTCTCGCAAATCTGGTAATTGTACACGGACTGGGTGAGCATTCCGGCAGATATGCATATTTGACCGAACAGTTGAACAAAGCGAAATTCAATGTATTTCGTTTTGACTTGCGAGGACATGGTAAATCGGAGGGCGAAAGCGCATTTTTAAAGGATTATCAAGATTATATCAAAGACTTGCAAGTTGTGATTGATGCTGCAAAATCCATGGCACCCAATAAAAAAACATTTTTGCTGGGTCACAGTATGGGCGGTTTCATTTCAGCGCTTTATGGCGTTTCGACAAAAAATGAGGTTGACGGAATTGTTCTTTCCGGTGCCGCTACGCAGACACCGAAACAGGCGCAAGGCGCAATGGGAACAATGGTAAAAATACTGGGGGCGATTGCTCCCAAAGCGGCGATGGCAAACGATTTGGGAAAAGTAGTTTCCAAAGACCAGAATGTCGTTCAGGCTTATCTGAATGATCCGCTGAATAAAAAGAAAATCACGTTTGGGTTGTATAATCAATTTCTCATTAAAGGGATCAATTATGTCAAATCAAATCTGGCTTCATTCGTAT
>CAYUFL010000115.1:0-1826 GCA_964444065.1 uncultured Lachnospiraceae bacterium | reverse complement strand
GCTGCCAACGATTCTTTCACCAGCGAAATCGTCAGTTCATCATCCAGATTTTTGACCGCTGCGATGATCTTTTCTTTCATATTGTACTCCGATCATTATTGGCTTTATTATATCAAATTATTCTTTAGTTGTAAAAGGTAGAATTTAATAAATAAAATATTTTATCTTATAATTGACAAAATATAATCAATATACTATCCTTGGCATGTAAATGGTAATTGATGATGTGGTGCGCAACATATACAAAAAAATTGCCAAGAATACGAAGGAGCATTTTAATAGGTGAAAAATCTTTGTTTAACGAAAGAAAAAATTTATTCAACAATGCAATCCAAATGAAGCATAACAAGAGAACGCCTATGTTTTCAAATTTCTGGACATGGAAAATTTTGGACTCGGCGTATACATTGAGAGAAGCGTTGCATGATTATGAAATTATGGAAAAAGTAGTCTGTGACTTTCATGAACGCTATCATTTTGATGCTTATATGGATTTGGGGACGAGAAATCCGATGAGAGTGACGGATGCATTGGGCGTCGGCTTTCATAAGATTGATGATGTGAATGAATCGATCATTGTGAATGACCACAGACTGATGGAACGGGATGAATACGGGGAAGTCAAAGAAAATATTTTTGCATTTAATTGGACGAAAGCTTTTGCCAGATATACCCCCGATCTGACGATCGGACAATTGCAAAATGCCGCAGCGGAATTTGCTTCATACGGACAATTCGCTCAGAAAATGAATATAAAGTTCCTTGACGAATATCAGACGCTATTGATGCCGGTTGCTCCGGCTATGATGCCATTTGAATATTTTTTCAATACATACAGAGGGATCAAAGAAGTGTCAATCGATTTGAGAAAGTGCAAAACCGAAATGATAGAAGCGATGGACGCAATTTATGCATCAATGACAGAACCTTCCGTACAAGCTGCTCTTGAATCGGATACCGGTAATATGTTTAGCGATACAGTAGACGTATTTTTGGGACACAGTATTCTAAGCGAAAAACAATTCGAAGAATATTATTGGCGCCATCTGAAGAAAATATTGGATAGTGTAATCGCAAAAAATAAAACGATGTTTATTTTCTGTGAAAGCACGATGATGCGTTTTGCCGATTTTTTCCGAGATATCCCGAAAGGGGTATTGATGATTCACCTCGAACAGGATAATATATTCGAAATGCGAAAAAAAACTGCCGAATATCTGTTTTATGGGCGGAATGACAACCGATCTTTTGGGTAACGGAACAAAACAACAATGTATTGATTATGCAAAAAAACTGATCGACGAACTCGGTGACGGATTTATTTTCAGTACAAATAAAATGGTATCTTTCAGAAATGACTGTAAACGAGAAAATCTGCTTGCAGTGACCGATTTTGTCCGAAATTATCAACATTAAGGAGAAAGTATAATGAATGATAAAAAGGTAGATTTCACTTATCCCGAAGGCTTTATGGAAGCTGCAAACTCATTGACATTTCTGCCTGAAGAAAGCAGAGCAATGTTTCTTACTACTTTAATCGCAACGATATTGATGATGTGATCTATCCGTGACTGTATGACAAAACTCCGCACAATTGCGGAGTTCTTTGCATTTGAACGCTTAAAATTCGCATGAATCGAAAGAAAAAGACGGGCTTGTATCAAATGAGCACTCGTCTTTTTTTGATTTTCTGTATTTCATGCTATGTGGGCAATGGACGTTTTAAGTGGTTATATTGCTTGATACGCGGTTACGCTGCGTCATCTATAAAATCCGTCTTCGTACTTCCACGACCACGCCGAGAATCGTGACGGATTCTTCACCGT
>CAYUFL010000114.1:0-1872 GCA_964444065.1 uncultured Lachnospiraceae bacterium | reverse complement strand
ACCCTGAACAGCATGATTCCGATCTGGAAAAAAGCAAAAGCGGATGTACAGGAAGGTGAGTACGAAAACTTCTATCAGGATAAATTTTACGATTATCAAACGCCTGCGGCAATCATCTCCACGAATGTGGAAGGGATGGTTACCTACAACGCGCTGCTCTTCATCCCGTCTCACGCACCGTTCGATTATTATACAAAAGAGTATGAAAAAGGACTTCAGCTCTATGCAAACGGTGTGATGATCATGGAGAAATGCTCAGACTTGCTGCCGGATTATTTCAGCTTTGTCAAAGGTGTGGTGGATTCTCCCGATCTGTCGCTGAACATTTCCCGCGAAATTTTACAGCATGACAGACAGCTCAAAACGATTGCGAAGAATATCGAAAGCAAGATCAGTTCCGAACTGAAAAAGATCATGGACAATGACAGAGAAAAATACGAAACGATCTATCAGGCATTCGGTATTCAGCTGAAATACGGTGCATACGCGGCTTGGGGCGCAAATAAAGACAAACTCAAAGACTTCCTGATGTTCCGCTCTCTTAAAGACGACAAACTGATCAGCCTGAAAGAATATGTAGAAAAAATGGCGGAAAATCAAAAAAAAATCTATTATGCCAGCGGCGAATCCGTTGCGAGAATTCAGGCGATGCCGCAGACGGAAAGCGTTTTGGACAAAGGCTTCGACATCCTGTGTATGACGGATGATGTGGATGAGTTTGTTGTGAAAATTCTGATGAGCTATGACGAAAAAGAATTCCAGTCGATTTCCGACAGCAATTTAAGCACGGAAACCGAAGAAGAAAAGAAAGAAACCGAACAAAAAGAAACCGAAAACAAAGACCTGCTCACGTCGATGAAAGAAGCATTGAACGGCAAAGTCAACGATGTACGTCTTTCGCACCGTCTGAAAAGCCATGCGGTGTGTCTGGCAAGTGAAGGGGAACTCTCTTTGGAAATGGAACGCGTGCTCAATACGATGCCGAACGGCGAAAAAGTGAAAGCACAGCGTATCCTCGAAATCAACGACGATCATCCGGTATTTGCGGCACTGCAAAAAGTATATGAGGCAGATAAAGAAAAGCTCGGTGAATACGCGATGGTGCTTTACAATCAGGCGCTGTTGCTCGAAGGTTTGCCGATTGAAGATCCTGCCGGATTTGCGGATGCGGTGAGTAAACTGGTGGCGGAAGCTTCCAAGTAATTGCATTAAAAGCAGTATCGATTTCGATACTGCTCTTTTTGTTTCGTGTTTTCGTGATTCAGAATATGGTATAATAAATACAACCAAATCTGATTCCGATCCGAAGGAGGATAATGCGATGGAATTTATCAAAGCAATCGAAACAACGGCGCTGGGCATCGGCGAAAAAACAATGGTTCAGGTAGGCGGACACGATATTATGTTGGTCAATATTGACGGTACTTATTACGCGATTGACGACAAATGTCCGCATATGGGTGCATCGCTTTCACAGGGGAAATTGGACGGAACACATGTGATATGCCCGAGGCACGGCTCGATTTTTGATGTGACGAACGGTAAATTCGTCGAAGGCGGTAAACTCTTGATGATCAGAATCAAGACACACGATGTGCACAGCTATCCGGTAAAAACCGAAGGAACCGACATACTGATCGGGATCGAATAACATACAGGAGAACAGCATGACGATCTATCTCGCATTGCTGCGCGGCATCAATGTCGGCACAAAGAACAGAATAAAAATGGATGCGCTTCAGTCGGTATTCGAAGAGATCGGTCTTGACTCCGTTCAAACATACATCCAAAGCGGAAATGTGTTGTTTACATCGGACTCGGAAGAGACTGCTTTGCGTGAGCGGATCGAAGGTGCTGTTTTTAAAAAATTCG
>CAYUFL010000113.1:1657-1912 GCA_964444065.1 uncultured Lachnospiraceae bacterium | reverse complement strand
AGTGCCGCATAATCTTCGCAAAGCCGTTTGTAAGTTGGAAACCACAACTCCTCGAAATCTTTCGGTCGCATAAACGGCACCATATGCCAAGGAGTCGGCACGCAACCTTCGGGATCGGGCTTCGGCGGAAGACCCAATTTGAATACCAGCGGATATAACGCTTCCACCGCTTCTTTTACGAATCCGCGATCTCTGTGAATATCCGCACTGATACCCGAAAAGCCGCGCAGCAGATCCGCAAGAAAATCGTACGGT
>CAYUFL010000113.1:0-1647 GCA_964444065.1 uncultured Lachnospiraceae bacterium | reverse complement strand
CCCTTTCGGCGGACCGGGATAGTATCCGTATTGTTCGTTCAATTCTCCGAGAAACGACGCGAGATCTGCACGATCATCATTGCGGGAAGCGTTTGCCATTTCAAGTGACATCATCGATGCCACGGGGTTTTCTGTCGGATTGAGATTTTCGTACAGCCTGGGAATGACCCGTTCCAAAATGCAGGCATACGGGTCTTTGATGAAATAAGGGTAATCCGATACTTCCAGCCCCGTCACATTCGGGTGCTGCATAAAACCGCTGTCTCCCATCCGAAACGATTTGGCACCTAAAATCGAGAAATATGATGCCAACCGCACGGTGGAAGAACCTCCCGGCATCGGACACGCATCGGAATATACTTTTTCACACAGTTCCCTCGTCGCATTCGCAATCCGTTTAAAATCATATTGCACATCCGCATAACGTTCTTTCGCATAGCTTGAAGCAATCGGATGCGATAAGGAAATATTAATCGGTAAGCGTTTCGGCAGTACATTTCTGTTCAGGTCTCTGTTGATCTGAATTCTCTCTTGCTGCAGTTGTTTTTTATCTTCGTTCATCACTACCTCCGAACAGCAATTTCCAAATTATAAAAGTTAAAACATTTCTTCGCTCATCTTGTCAATCGCGGCACTGACTGCCTGATACACCCCGGGATATACACTTTCGGGACCTCCCATGACCAGACATGGAATATAATAAAGTTTTCCGTTCGTTTCGCAGGCTCTGCGGACTTCACGATCAATCTGCTCCTGTGACCAGTCTGCCCGATCGATTACGCCGTTATCCAAGTCTCCCATAAACGTGATTTTTTCTCCGTATTGTTTCACAAGCTCGGGCACATTGTTGGTCGTCGTCGGACCCTGCCAGACATCAATACCCAGATCAATCATGTTGGGAACCAGATTTGCCGCATAGGAATCGCTGTGATGAATGATGATTTCCACGCCGTTTGCTTTATAAAATCCGTATATTTTTTTATAAGCCGGTACGATAAATTCTTCAAACATCGCGGGCGAAAGGAAAGAGGAACGATAGCTGCCCCAGTCGTCATGATGAAAAAGCGCGTCGGGATGATAATTTTCACAGATTTTTTGTGCATATGCCAGTTCAAAATCAACAATGTAGTCGAGCAGCTCTTTCGTTGCTTCGGGTTCTTCGTAAAAATTGATCAGTGCATGATCCACACCCTGCAGATGATGAAACTGCTCAAATACTCCCGGCGTTACAGCGTAAGTGGCAAAATATTCGTTGCGGTCAATCGCTTCGACATTGGCTTTATATTTGTCCCATTCTTCCTGAGGATAATCCAGGCTTGGCGCATGAACAAAATCACGCCATTTCGTAATATCCTTCACAACGATATGTTCTTCATCGTGTACCGGGAACGCACCGGGAACGTTTTCGGGCCATGAATACGTAATCCCCCAATTATTAACAACATTCGGAGCGCCCCTCTGCGGGCGCTTGTTGTTTGCCGCCACCGGATTTCCCCCGCGTATCACTGCCATATATTCATATTGATTGACAAATCTGTCAGGATTTCCGCCTTTGATGGTTTCTAGAAAATTCTGTCTTTTGGTTAACATATGTCTCCCTTTCCTTGCTGCATATTTATAATGTGCACCTCAAAAAAATTCTGATTT
>CAYUFL010000112.1:0-1926 GCA_964444065.1 uncultured Lachnospiraceae bacterium | reverse complement strand
GGACGGAATGGTGCGGGAAGTTGTCGATACGACAATCGTCACCATGTACTGGCAGGTTTAGAATACAAATTATAATAGCAATAGAATGCCATTATGATTTGTGCTTGACCATTGATTGAACACATTGATATTTTAGATATTCAGCTACTCTCCGATTGACCCGACGGAATGAATCCGTGGATGGCAGAGTATGAAAAAATTATTTCAGAACAAAACTCATGAAGAGTATTGCCGAAGAATCGGCATGCTTTTTGTGAGTTTTTTTATCGGAGGATTACCTATGAAAATTACAATCCTGTATTACAGCGAAACCGGCAACACCGCAAAAATGGCAGATGCAATCGAATGCGGCATTCATGCCGTCGGAACGATAGAAGTAAAGAAAATGAACCTGAATTCTGCCGATGAAAAATCCATGGATATCGATTTTGTCAATGACAGTGCTGCCGTTATCTTCGGCACACCAACCTATGTAGCAAATATGTGCTGGCAAATGAAACGCTGGTTTGACACGGATTGGGAATGTAAGCTTGCGGGCAAACTCGGTGCCGCTTACGCAACCGCGAATTCGCCGCACGGCGGAGCAGATGTCGCAATATTCGGCGTTATTAATCATATTTTAGTCAAAGGGATGTTGGTCTATTCCTCCGGGGCAGGATGCGGAAGACCGTTTATCCATCTCGGACCGATTGCATTAAAAGACGAACTGGATGAAAAAAGACCGCTGTTTGAACTTTTCGGAAAACGCATCGCAGAAAAAGCGATCGAATTATTCGGCTAAATCAAAAAAACAATATAAAGTGAGGTTACAGAAAAATGGATCAAAAAAAATGGGAAGAATGCGTCAAGTTCCACGGACACGAGTGCCCGGGGCTCGCGATCGGATTCCGAGCAACGGAAATCGCAATGGAAAAAATGGGAAAGAAATTTTCAGCAGATTCCGACGAAAAGATTGTATGTATTACGGAAAACGATGCCTGCGGGGTCGATGCGGTGCAGGTACTTTCAGGCTGCACACTTGGGAAAGGCAATCTGATTTACAAACCGTGCGGCAAAATGGCATTCAGCTTCTTTGACCGCTCAGGCAATGATGCCATCCGTATTGTACTCAAGCCGAACGCAACGAAAGATATGGATCGCGAACAGTCCAAAATGCATATTTTAACGGGACCGGAAGACGAACTGTTCTGGATCAAAAAACCGAATTACACGGTACCGGAAAACGCGAGACTCTTTGACAGCGTTGTCTGTGAAGTCTGCGGAGAAAGCGCGCCTGAGCATAAAATACGCATACAGGAAGGCAAACAGGTTTGTTTGGATTGCTTCAACGATTATGACAACCGTTGGTAGTGCGAGGAGTATCAAAATCAATGCGAAATAAAAAAAAACTGATCCAGCAGACAAACGGCATCGAAGCTTATCACAAACACACAAAACGTAAATGGATGATCCTGACAACGCTGATTCTTTCGGTATTCATTCTGGCCATACTTTCGGTTAATGCAGGTGCCGCTCAACTCAACCCGATTGAGGTACTCAAATCTATTTTTGGATACGGCACACAACTTTCTTCCATTGTTATCTGGCGTATCCGCATGCCGCGGGTTGTGACTGCGATCATCGCGGGAGTGGGACTTTCCGTCGCAGGGTGTGTCATGCAAAACAACCTGCGTAATCCGTTGGCATCCCCTTCCACACTCGGGATATCGAATGCGGCAGCATTTGGCGCGAATGTTGCAATTATTCTGTTCGGCGCAGGCAGCATCCAAAGTTCCAGTGCCGATACTGTGATTATCAATAATCCCTACATCGTAACCATCAGCGCTTTTGTATGCGCCATGGGTGCAACATTTCTGATTGTCGGTCTGGCAAGACTGCGCGGGTTTACACCGGAGTCCATCGTACTTGCGGGGGTAGCGCTCAGTT
>CAYUFL010000111.1:498-1937 GCA_964444065.1 uncultured Lachnospiraceae bacterium | reverse complement strand
GATTACGTCTGGACCGTGAATAAAGGGACTGCTGAAACATTGCGCGAATACGGCTATAAACGAGAACTGGAGCTCATGCCAAACGGCACTGATTTTTTCATGCCGCTTGATATTGACACGGCGATCGCACAAGTAAATAAGCGATTCGGTTTTTCTCCCGAAGAAAAGATCATTTTGTTTGTAGGCCAGCATATTTATCAAAAAAACCCTGTCATGCTCCTGGAAGCCGCCGCAATGTATCGCCAGCAGGGAGGAAAATTCAAACTGTTAATGGTGGGAGAGGGCTACGCAATGAACGAGTTGGTTCGCATGACCGAGGTGCTCGGATTAAGCGATGTTGTCATATTTGCAGGTCTTGAACGGGACAGAGAAAAATTATCCGCGTGTTACCTTAGAGCCGATGTTTTTGCGTTTCCGTCCATTTATGACAATGCACCTCTGGTCATACGGGAAGCAGCAATGGCAAAATGCCCGTCCATTATGATTGCAGGTACCAATGCGTCTGAAAACTGCGTAGACAACGAAAACGCCTTCCTTTGCGAAAACACACCCGAAAGTCTGTGTGATGCATTCATAAGAGCATTTGCGGACGACGAAAATCGCAAACGCGTCGGTCTGCGCGCATCCGAAACCATAGCGCGACCGTGGAGAGAGATTATAGACATCGTATTTGAACGTTATCAGTCTATTTTGGAAGAATATAAATTTAAAAAATAAACTTTCTGAATTATCGTAAAAACAGAAAAACACTTCGATTGAAGTGTTTTTATTTATCTGCGTAATGACTCGTATTTATTTCTGCCGTAAATGATATGCAGATTACGCCCGCAATTTTTTCACAACTGCGGACAACACATCCGCCGCCCTTTCGATCTCTTCATCCGTTGTATGTTTACTCAGAGAAAACCGAATCGATGCACCGCCTTGATCTCTGCCGATTGCTTTAATCACATGTGAAGGCTCTACGGAACCTGCCGTACAGGCACTTCCCGCGGAAATACAGACGTCTGCCATATCCATTGCGTAAAGCAGTGCATCTGTCTGAATGCCGCGAATAAAGAAATTCGCATTTTCCGCGCTCCGATACGCTGCAGATCCATTCAGCCGAACGTTTTCGATTGTATCCAGAATGAGCGAAATCAGCCTGTCCCGTTTTCGGGCAATGGCAGTTTCACGATCCGACATATTTTGATATGAGACGTTTATCGCCACGCCAAAGCCTGCAATCAGCGGCGCATTGATCGTACCTGCACGCAGCATCCGTTCCTGCTCACCGCCGTAAAGAACCGGAATGAGTTTGACTCCATCCCTGACATAGAGAAAACCAATCCCTTTCGGTCCATGCATTTTATGCGCGGACACACTGAGCATGTCAACGCACATATCTTTTACGTTCATTTCCAGTTTCCCGAATGACTGTACTGCATCGGAGTGAAATG
>CAYUFL010000111.1:0-488 GCA_964444065.1 uncultured Lachnospiraceae bacterium | reverse complement strand
GTTTCAATTGGCTGAACTGTTCCGATTTCGTTATTGACGTGCATAACGGAAATCAATATTGTGTCTTCACGAATTGTCTGTTTGAATATTTCAGGATTCATCATACCGTCCGAGTCCGGCATCAGATAAGTCACATCGAACCCTTCTTTTTCCAGCTGTCTGCAAGGATTTAATACACCGTAATGCTCAATTGCAGTGGTAATGATATGCGTACCTTTCGCTCGGTTGGCACGGGCATAACCAAGCAATGCAATATTGTCCGACTCGATTCCGCCGGAAGTAAATATAATTTCATGCGGTTTCGCACCGATTGTTTTCGCACAGATTTCGCGCGCGTTTTCTACTTTAGCCGCAGCCGCCTGCCCCATTGAATGCAGTGAAGACGGATTTGCGTAGGCGTGTCTCATACAGTATGCAATTTCTTCTATGACCGCATCATCAGCTCTTGTTGTTGCAGCATTGTCCAGATAAATTTTCATTTGACTCCC
>CAYUFL010000110.1:0-1957 GCA_964444065.1 uncultured Lachnospiraceae bacterium | reverse complement strand
GGTTACATATTTTCTTTGTCAATTTATGTACCGGGATCCTGTTTAATTCAATTTCGATTCCCATTTGCAGATTCTCAGCCATCTCCCAAACCGCACCCAATACGCCACCTTCTGTAGCATCATGCATCATAATCGCTTGATTTTCCCTTCCAATGATTCCCTCGTCGATAACCGATGTTTGTTTCATCCACCCGATCGCTTCGTCTATCTCAGCATCGGACAACGTTGATTGTAATTCTTCCCTTTTTTCAGCGGCAATAATTGCAGTGCCTTCGATACCTGCAGTTTTGCTCATCACCAGACGATCTCCGCTTTTTATAGTCAAAAAAGGCAGTTTTGGACGTTTCCCCAAACTGACGCCGGAAAGCACAAATCGATTGACCGCACTGCTGATTTCCGTATGCCCTCCAATCAAATCAATCCCATTGTCTTCACATGCGCTGAGAAGGTCATCTATAATCTCCTCAATCTGCGGTATTGTCCCTGTCGGAGGAATCAACATCGTTACAAGCATTCCAACAGGTTCCCCGCCTGCTGCTGCAATATCATTGCAGCAAATATTCACGCACAATCTGCCGATTCCTTTTTCAGTACCTGTGATCGGATCAGCTGATATTACCAAATAATTATCTCCAAAATCTGCCAAAGCGCAGTCGGCTCCGATTGCCGGACCCAATATTGTTTCCGTTCGTTTTCGTTTAATCTTGCGAAATAGAATTTCTTCCATTTGTTGATTTGTTAATTTGCCAAGTTCCATCTGATTACCCGCTATTGAAATATAGTTTCCCAAAATATTCTGCTGTTGTGTCTGATCATATGATTGGTGATCATTGTCAAATCAAGATCCAAATATGTATAACCGTTTTCGTTTTTACTTAAATCTATTACGACAGGATAAGCTTCTTCATATCTATACAATGCTAATATTTCATCAGTGATTTCTGTCGAACTGTACACAACCGTATCAATGATTTTCTTCCCGCCTGAATGTTTTTCGATCGCATGGATATGATCCTGCATTGTATAGGAATCCGTTTCGCCCTTTTGAGTCATAATATTCTGGATATAATATTTCCTTGCATGCGAATGCAAGAGTGCCTCACAAATTCCATTTACAAGCAAATTAGGAATCAACGATGTGTATAAGCTGCCGGGACAGTAAACGATGATATCAAGACAATTCTGATAAGCATCCACAGGATGCGGCTCTAAAAACACGCGCTGAATCGCATCATTCGCCTTTGTACAAATAAGCGGTATTTTTGATTCACCCTTGACAATTTTTCCGCTTTTCAATTCAGCGCACAGTGTGATATCGGCAGTGGTAACAGGAAGAACCCTACCCTTAATTGCTAGCACATCACTGACCATTTTGATTGCCAAAGGAAAATTACCGCTTATTTTATTCATAGCCGCAATCATAATGTTTCCAAAGCTTTGGGTTTTCATGAAACCGCTGGTAAAGCGAACACCCATAAGGTCTGCCATGATGTTTTCCTCATCGGCAAGTGCAATAATACAATTGCGAATATCGCCGGGAGGAAGAATTCCGTAATCCTTTCGGATTGATCCGGAACTCCCGCCATCATCCGCGACTGTAACAATTGCTGTAATCTCGCACGGAAATTCCTTTAATGTTTTGAGAAAAACAGCGCTTCCCGTTCCTCCGCCAATCAGCACAACTTTCTTCAATCGATCCATAATTTTCAGCCTTTACATATATTCGTCTTTGAGCAGATCACGATGTTCAACTGTAACGATATAATTCGATTCGGAAAGCTTTTTACCAACTTCTTCTGCAACAGCGACGGAGCGATGCCGCCCGCCGGAGCAACCGATACCGATAATCAACTGCTGTTTTCCTTCACGTGCATAACAAGGAATCAGAAACTCAAACAAATCACATACTTTTTGAATGAAAATGCCTGTTTCCGGATAATCGAAAACATAATCCTTC
>CAYUFL010000109.1:0-1972 GCA_964444065.1 uncultured Lachnospiraceae bacterium | reverse complement strand
TCTGTCCGCCCCCGAGCAGATCGGGGATGACAAACGTGCTCACGGCAGGCATGAATACCATCGTAATCCCTGTAATGATACCGGGAACGGAAATCGGGAGCGTTACTTTGAAGAATGCTTTCTGTCTGCTCGCACCCAAATCCAAGGCTGCCTCGAGATAGCTTGGTTTGATCTTGACAAGAATCGAATAGATCGGATAAATCATAAAAGGAAGGAAGTTATAGATCATGCCCAGAAGTACCGCGCCGGTGTTGTAAAGCAAATCGGCGTTCGGCAGACTGAGCAGACTCAGCAGCTTATTGACAATCCCGTTTTTGCCGAGAATATTCATCCAGGAATACGTACGCAAAAGGAAATTCATCCATGTCGGCAGAATCACCAGAATCAAAAAGAAATTGCGTTTTTTCGGCTCCATGCGGCTGATCATAAACGCCATCGGATATCCCAGCAACAGACACAGAGCGGTACTGATCACTGCCAGATTCAGCGATTTGACAAATACGTTAAGGTAGATCGGCGAAAAAAAATCCCTGATATTCTGAAAGGTGAAGCTCACCCCCGTCGCACTGCTGAGTGTGAAGGCGTAAATCAGCATCAGCATCATCGGGAAAATAATAAACAGCGCCATCCAGAACAGATACGGGTAGCCGAGGACTTTGGTCTTTTTCACTGCTCGTACCTCATGATGTGAATATCGTCGGGATCGAAATCAAGTCCGACCCGTTTACCGACCTCTTCATAATCGGTGGAATGAATCATAAAAGTATATCCGTCATGATCGGCGGTATATTCGTAATGAACGCCTTTGAAGACGACAGAGCGAATCACTACACTCAACTTCGCGGTTTCCAATGCGGTGAATGCCAGATCCTCGGGACGCAGCACGACATGCACGCGCGCATCCTCAAAACGGTGATCGACGCATTCGAAGGTTTTGCCGAGGAACGATACTTCAAAATCCCGTTCCATGATGCCGTCGATGATATTGCTCTCTCCGATAAAATCGGCAACATAGACATTGACCGGTTCATTATAGATATCGATGGGGGTACCCTGCTGCTGTATTTCTCCGTGACGCATCACGATGATCTTGTCGGACAGGCTCAGTGCTTCCTCCTGATCGTGCGTCACATAAATAAACGTGATGTTCACGCGCTGCTGAATGCGCTTGAGTTCGCTTTGCATCTCCTTGCGCAGTTTCAGATCCAGTGCGCTGAGCGGTTCGTCGAGCAGCAGTACTTTGGGTTCGTTCGCCAATGCGCGCGCAATCGCAACACGCTGCTGCTGCCCGCCGCTCAAAGACGAAACATCGCGTTTTTCAAAGCCGGAGAGATTGACGATTTTCAAAAGCTCCGTGACTTTGTCCCTGATATCGTCTTTTTTTATTTTTTTCAGACGCAAAGAAAACGCGACATTCTCAAATACGTTCATATGAGGAAACAGCGCGTAATTCTGAAAGACAGTGTTCACTTCACGGCGGTAGGACGGAATATCATTGATCACGTTATCGTAAAAAAGAATCTCTCCGTCGCTCGGATGTTCAAACCCTGCGATCATCCGCAGAATCGTGGTCTTTCCGCAGCCGCTCGGTCCGAGCAGTGTTACAAATTCCCGTTCGGCGATCGTAAAATCAATATGATTGACCACTGTTTCGGAGTCGAATTCTTTTGTTAAGTTTTTTACTTCAATGATATTTCTGTTCATTTGCCTCCCCGTCTTCTTGCGATTGGTATGTGTAAAAAAACGTTTTGCTTTTTTATTGCAGTATATCAAATTTTACTCTAAAATCATTATAAAGTCTATAAAAACGATTAAATTTCCCTCATACGTTTTTTATATTCACTGCCCGTAAAATGACACACATTCGGGCATAGACATTTTGCGCAAAAAACTGTATAATAATACAATAGCAAAATCAAAAAAGGAATCATTATGAAAAAATCATTCGTCAGATACCTCCCCTACTGCGGTG
>CAYUFL010000108.1:0-1974 GCA_964444065.1 uncultured Lachnospiraceae bacterium | reverse complement strand
ATATACCGTACCCATCAACCAAACAACTCCTGCGAACCTCGCCGCATGAAGTACAACATGAAAACTGGTGGAAAACAATGATGCGATTTTCATGAATATCGCACTTATGATATAAGAAAAAATCGGAGTAAACCCGTAAGAAGTCCCCCATTTCGAGTCAATCACTGCTGGATCGGCACCGTTCGGAAGACTTCCGTAATTATAAATATATTGTGGAATCAAAAATCGCATTGTTTCGTCCGAACCGCCGTTAAAAGGCAAATAAATCATCCAAACAAACGCGATTATACCAACAACCAGAATAAATAACAACTCAAAACGCGTGATACGATTTCTTTTCGAGATGGGATTGATTCCTGTTGGTTCAAATAAATCACTTTTCTCACTCATAAACACTCTTACTGTACCTGTATTTGTATTGCCGAAATTAAATATTAAAATTTATGCTGTTTGTTTCGACAAATTTCGATTAATTATATACCTTGGATATATTTTTGCAATTTGTTTACAGTAATTTTTATAAAAAAAACAATGTATAATTTGCATCGCAGAATTAATTTAAAGCAATATAGTATAAATATATATGAATCGGATACTACCGATTGCAAAAAAACAAAAGCTGGCATTCACTCGGCTTATCAACCGTATAACATGTTGTTTATTCCTTGGCTTCCAAATAAAACTGACTTCAGGTATAATCCGAAGTCAGTCATTTATGAATATTTGTTAATTCATAGATAGATGTATCTAATTTACAGTCCGATTTTTCTAAATCTCTGATATCTTTTTTCAACCAGTTCCTGGATCGTACGGCCAACACTTCGCTTAATCGTATTGTATAAATCGGCACGTAAGTTGTTATAAACAAATGCGAAATTACCTTCAGGTTCTTCAATGATTTTCTCTATGATTCCAAATTGAAGCAGATCCTCAGCTGTGAGTTTTAAACATTGCGCAGCAAATTTTGTCTTGTCGGGGTCTTTCCAAAGTATGCTTGCGCATCCTTCCGGTGATATGACCGAATATACCGCATTTTCAAGCATCCAAACTTCATCCGCAACTCCGAGTGCAAGTGCCCCTCCGCTGCCGCCTTCACCGATCACAACCGATATAATCGGTGTTTTCAGTGTCATCATCTCCATAATGTTTTCAGCAATCGCTTCCCCTTGTCCGCGTTCTTCGGCTCCGATGCCGCAGTATGCTCCCGAAGTGTCAATAAAGCAAATAACCGGACGACCGAATTTTTCAGCCAATTTCATTTGTCTGAGTGCCTTTCGATATCCTTCCGGATGTACGGCACCAAAATTTCGTATAATCTTTTCTTTGGTATCTGTTCCACGTTCTATGCCGATCACTGTTACCGGAATATCTTTCAGTCGCGCGATACCGGCAATAATTGCCTTATCGTCTCCGAAACGTCTGTCACCGTGCATCTCAATAAATTCATCGAAAATTTCATTGATATAGGTTATCGCTGTCGGTCTGCCCTTTGCGCGGGCAGCAATCACTTTATCATATGCTTCCATACTATTTCTCCTGTTTATGCAAAGCAAGAATTTGTTTGAGATACATCCTTTGCTGTCTGCGATCAACAATCATATCAATAAAACCATGCTGCAACAAAAACTCAGCGCGTTGAAAACCGTTTGGCAATTTATGTCGAATCGTTTGCTCAATCACACGCGGACCTGCAAAACAAATCAGCGCATTCGGTTCTGATACAATGATATCAGCCTCCATTGCAAAACTTGCGGTCACACCACCCGATGTGGGATCGGTTAATATTGCGATGTAGAGATTGCCTAAATCACTATGACGTTTGACCGCACCGCTTGTTTTTGCCATTTGCATCAATGAATATATGCCCTCTTGCATTCTGGCTCCGCCTGAAACCGTAAAACCGATGATCGGCAAGTCATGCTCGGTCGCATATTCAAATAATCTTGTTATTTTCTCACCCACCACAACACCCAT
>CAYUFL010000107.1:0-1997 GCA_964444065.1 uncultured Lachnospiraceae bacterium | reverse complement strand
TTCCTTGGCTTTGGCTTCGATTTGGCAGATGGTTGTAATAATATGCCCGAGCAGTTTTCCTTCCTCGGTATATTCGCTCACAATCCCGTTGCCGTCACTTTTCATTTCTTCGATTTTCCCCAGATCATGCAACGCAATTCCGGCATAAACCAGGTCTTTGTTCATAAAATCATAGATATCCAAAAGCGGAAGCGCACATCGGAACATCGAGTAGATATGATACAGCAAACCGCCTTTTACGGCGTGATGGAAACTCTTTGCGGCGGGATAATACAGCAGCGCCTCTTTTTTTTCTTCAAACATACTCAGCGCCAGTTGCCTGATATCCTCATTTTCGATCTGCTCCAACAGCGTTACGATTTTTTCGTACATCTTCGCAGGCGGGTACGGAGCCGTCTCGACCAAAGCGTCAAGCTCTTCCTGCGTGGGGTTTGCTTCTTCGTTCATCGCAGTAACCGTCATCTGCAAACTGCCGTTATATCGCTCCACACTGCCGCTGACGCGAACAATATTTCCCGATGCAAAAGCGTTGTTTGCTACCATGCTCACATCCCAGAGTTTTGCCGGGATTTCACCAGTTTTATCACCGAAAACCGCATCGACATAGCTTTTTCCGTTTTTGGCAGTTTTGATCTCAAATTTTTTGATCAGGCAGATACCGGTAAACCGGTCACCTTCTTTCAGCGCAGCAATACTCACGTTTCCCCTCCGAAACTTCCTGCCTTATTCTACAATACTTCCGCCGAATATGCTATAATAGTTGCATAAATTTTATTGCGGAACGAAAAAAAACACAAGATTCCGCTTCGCGAAACAGCAAGTGCAGACGACGCCGTCTGAAAGGATGCCAGTATGAACCGTTTTGAATTTTCACGTCCGATCGACGATCTTGGATTCACAGTCGTTGAAAATGCATTCATCAATCACTATATGCCGAAAGCACGCGGGGATTATGTCAAGGTCTATCTGTACGGCATGAAAACCTGCGGATGCGGTTGCGGAAATTATTCTCCGTCCAACGCAGAAATTGCAAATGCACTGAAAATGACGGAAAGCGATGTCATCAACGCTTGGAAATATTGGGACGCCGAAGGCATTCTGCATTATACGCAAAACGATGACGACTGCATGATCGAATACCTGTCGGTATCGTGCAAACTGCTGATTCCCTCCATGGAAAAGCGTCCGAAGCCGAAAGCAAAATCAAGTGCGCCGAGCGCAAAAATACGCCAGATGCACAAAGACATCGAAGAAAAATATGCCAAGCCGCTCACCGTCAACCAACTATCGATGTTCCAGGAATGGATCGACGAGTATCATTTTACGCCGCAAACGATCGTCTTGATCGTTGCCGACTCGATCGATCGGAACAAACTCTCGGACAGTTATTGGAAAAAAATGGCACAGGTCTTTTTCGACGCAGGCATCCGCACTTACGACCAGGCACAGCAGTTCCTGAAGAACCGGGATACCAGATGGAAGCAATACAATGAAATTACGAAATATCTGGGATTCAACCATTCCCCGACCGCACCCGAAAAGGCGATGATCGACAAATGGTTCGACGAGTATTCGTTCGATATGCAAACGATCAAAGCCGCATGCGACGAAACAATCCGCACCAGCAATCCGTCGCTGAAATATGTAGACACCATTCTGACCGGCAATAAAGCCGAAGCATCATCAGCCCCCGGCAAAAAAATCCAGCGTAAAAACAAAATGGAATATGATCACAATTATGATATCGACCTGATCGAGCAGGCACTGTTCGGCGAATACAACCAGGTCGAAAACGAGGAATAATGCAAGGATTCGGTTATGCCAAGCAAAAATATGATGAATCACGCGCACGAAGCAAAGCAATGCAGACACAAAAACGCGAACGGATTCTCTCGGAAATTCCGGAGATCGAAGCGCTGCGGCGCGCGATCAACCTGCTCTGGATTCAACAGATTGAGGGTACGCTGAGCGAGCAGCAGCGTGCAGATGCGGTTGCA
>CAYUFL010000106.1:0-2123 GCA_964444065.1 uncultured Lachnospiraceae bacterium | reverse complement strand
TATTGTCCACATCTGAAGTATCCGTAATCAAATCGAACGAAACAGGCACCTCTTCGTTGGTTGAGATCGTATAGTCATTCGCGACAGGCGCATCGTTCACGGATGCCACCGTCAGCGTGAAGGTTTCGGAGCTTGCACTGATGCCGTCACTAGCAAGAATGGTTACGGTAGCCGAACCGTTCTGGTCTTTATCGGGTTTGATGACAATGGTCGCCTGTCCTGTTGCGCTGTTGTATGTTTTCGTGATGCTGCCGATCGGCAGGAGGGTTTCATTGTTTGAGTATACGGAAAACGACAGTGCAGACAATGCATCGTCGGCATCCGTCAGCGTCAGACTGATGGTGTCGGTTTGATGGTCTTCCAAAATCGTCTGATCCGAAACGGCGGAAATCACAGGAGCGTCATCGACGGGAAGAATCACGATCTGCACCGTACCGGTTATGATTCTGCCAATCGAGTCCGTTACCTGATATGTAAATGTGTCAGTTCCGTTTGCATTCGCGTTCGGAGTATAAACCAACGTTCTCGTACTGCTTGTGTACGATGCGGTGCCGAGCGAAGGATATGTCAGCGCAGAGATTATAAATGCATTTTGAGCGGTATCAGGATCGAAAATGCTGATGGTATAGGAATGTGCGCCCGAATCCTCCAATATCGTTTCATGAATACCCGAAGTATAAGGATTAAACGTATTATGCGCGTCATCTCTGGCGATATGCACGGTAGCCGTATTGGACCATGTTCCGTCGGAATCTTTCATCCGATAAGTGAATGAGTCGTATTCCGTCGGCATATCTCCGTTAGAAGTGTAGGTAATCGTGCCATCGATAACCGAGACAACCACAGTTCCGTATGAAGGCTGTGTTACGATGCTGCCGGAAGCATCCAAAGAGATCGAGTCTCCGTAAGCGAGATCGTAATCCGTGTCGTTCGCCAGAACCGAAATCACATACGAATCGGAAGCAGTTGTATAATCAATATAATCGTCATAAGCAATCGGTGCGTCATCCACCGCTGTGACACTGATCATCACTGTGGATTGTACCACGCAGTTGCCGTCTGTAATCGAGTAATCAAACGAATCGGAACCGTTATAGTTTGCATAAGGTGTGTATCGGTATGATCCGCTGCCCAAATTGATAATCGTGCCATGTGAGGGAGATGCGATCAAAATGGCATGGATCGTATCATTTTCCACATCCGTAACGCCGCTGACGAGGTTGATGTCTTTCGGAGTATCTTCTGTTACGGATACATTTGCAAGACTGCTGTCAGGCACAGGCGCATCGTTGATCGCCCTGACCGTAACACTGAATGTCTGCGTACTGGTCAAATTCCCGCTGTCTTTTACGGTAAGCGTAACGGTAAGCGTGCCGTTCGCGTTTGCTTCCGGGGTCAGTTGCAGGGTGCCCGCGCTTTCATCAAGAACAATATTGCTGTCGTTTAGAATGCTTTGGTCGGATGAACTTACCGTATAAGTATGCGTATCCGAAAGATCCGGATCGGTCATGGTGAAGTTTGCAGTTCCTGTCGTATCCTCATCGAAAATCAAATCCGCGATCGGAGAAAGCACCGGAGCGTCATTGATCGCATTGACGGTCACCGCAGCGTGCGCAGTAATCTGATGCTTGCCTGCATCGGAAATCGTATAGCTGAAGCTTACCAGACCTTCTGTCGATTCATCGGGAAGGAATGTAATCGTACCATCCGCATTCAGTGTTACGGTGGCGTCTCCGATATCAACCGTGCCGCCGCTCGCAATGTCGGTGCCGTTGATTTTTACAATACTGAGCAGATCTTTATCTCTGTCATAATCATTGTTCATGAGATCGACGCTCAGTGTGGTGTTTTCGGGAATCGAGTACGCATCGTCAATCGCCACGGGGATATCTTCAATGGAATTGATCGTAAACGGAATTGTCTGTGTTGCGGTCAGATTTCCGTCGCTGACGGTAATTTCGATATTGCAGCTTCCGTGCTGATCGGCATTCGGCGTCACAATCAGGGAGCATGTCCCGTCGCTGTTTCTCGTGATTGCAAGTCCGCCGTCCTGAATGAGATCTTCGTCATCGCAGCCTGCCGTAACAATCAGGGAGGCTGCCGCGGTTTCTACATCAGAAATT
>CAYUFL010000105.1:0-2162 GCA_964444065.1 uncultured Lachnospiraceae bacterium | reverse complement strand
GCAACAGGGGCATCCTGCGATGCCGTTATCGTTACCTGAAAGCTAACCGTATCGGAAAGCGATGTTTCGTCGGTCGCAGTTACGGTAATATCAACCGTACCGTTTGCATCGGCAAGCGGCGCGATTTGCATCGTAACTGTGCCATTGTTGTTTTGAGGAGACAATGAACCCAGCTTGCCTTCATCGGAAGAGACAGCCGTCACGCTGAGCGCATTCAAATCCGAATCGGGATCCGTAAGATAAAACGTAATTGAGGTTGTCCCGTCCTCGGCAACCGTTACATCCGATATCGTGCTGATTTCCGGAGGCTGATTATCCTCTGCGGATGCAACAGAATAAATAAATACCGAAAATAGTACAAACAGTACGGTAAACATTGTGATAAGAATCGGGCGCCGAAGCGTTGCTGAGTGTTTCATAAATTTCCCTCAATCTATTATGCAATTTTGTATTGTTCATTATAATTAATTCATTCAATAATTTTAATATTGTCTATATAAAATTTTTCAACTTTACTGCCTCTTTACCAAAACACGATAAATAACCATATATTAATATCGTCTCATTTGAATAAACATTTAACCTTTTTTTATAATTGTTATAAAAAAAGAACGATAATAAAACAATTGTTCTATATCGCTCTTATATTGTGTTGTTTTTGTTTTGCCTGTTTCGCTTTAGCGGCAATATGGGAAGCGTGCACCCGATATATCCAGCCATACCTGATCGCATGCATCCTCGATTTCTTTTGTGATTTCGAGTGTTCCGAAAAGCTTGATATTCTGTTCCAATTGGCTAAGCTTGCTGCACCCGAGAATCGATGTCGTGACATACGCTTTCGATGCGCACCAATTGATGGCAAGGCTCAGCATATCCGTGCCGAAGCGATGCGCGATTTCAGTCAATTGCGCTACGGCATTTAAATTTTTCTCGTTGAAGTAACGATCGTAATATCCTTTTTCTCTGTCAAATCTCGAATCCTGAGCAGGCACATTGCCTTGATGCTTTCCTGTGAGCAACCCACCAGCCAGCGGATTATAGACTGCCAAACCGATTTTGTTTTTCTGAATAAAAGGCAGCAGTTCTCCTTCAAGCCCTCTCGTCAGCAGATTATACACATTTTGCGTCATGCTGGGCTTGCACAAATGATTGCTTTCGCAAATACTGTTCATTTCAGCCATCTGCCACGCGGCATGATTGCTGACTCCGATGTAACGGATTTTCCCGTCCGAAACCAGACGCGACATCGCTTCCATTGTTTCATCGAACGAAGTATCCTTGTCGGGCACGTGCATATAGTAGAGATCGATATAATCCGTATCCAGCCTTTTCAAACTGGCCTCTGCCGAGCGGATGATATTGTATCGGCTCAGTCCTTCCGCATTCAAACCGTCGCCTAATTTTCCGCCGAGTTTCGTTGCAAGAATCACATCGTCGCGCATCGGCTTCAGTGCTTTACCCACGATCTTCTCACTTTCGCCCTGACAGTAAATATTCGCGGTATCAAAAAAATTGATGCCGTTGTCGAATGCATAGCGCATCATTTCCGTACTGTCTTTTGCGTTTGCCTGTCCGCCGAATGTCATGGTACCGAGACACATTGCGGAAACCGTCAGATTGGTACCGGGAAATTTATTGTATTTCATAGTTACCTCCACCCTTCGAGACTGGGAATCCGATCAACATGCGAATCAATCACAGACAAAAGCAATAATCGGATTATTCTTCTATTATAACCCCAAAGAAAAAATAATGTACCCATTTGGTATATTTCTGTTTCTTTTTTTATTCTGAATGATTTATCATCAAACGATATACATCGCTTTTTTCGCGAAATCGCGGCTGTCACATCGGTGTTTTTAATTGGATATTCTTGTATTCTGCCTGTGAACAATCTTCCATTCTTCGTTATAATTTTGCAGGATCAAAGTCACGATCCATCCGAACCGCGTATATTCTCCTGATTTTCCGTCACGGATTTCTGCAGCGGTACGAAATACGAAATATGCCATCTTTTCGGTCGCGTCAAAGGAAATCAGTTCCGTTTCTCGGCATCGCTCGCCATTGTTGTTGCAGGCAACGACAACCGTAGCCTCGCTCACCGCTTGAAATCCTTTCATACATCGAGAGGAAGCGCTTACTGCGCTCACGTTATCCCCGTT
>CAYUFL010000104.1:0-2328 GCA_964444065.1 uncultured Lachnospiraceae bacterium | reverse complement strand
TCCAGTTTCAGTATACCCGCATGATTGTTTTCGGGATCGCACTGCACTTTAACCCACTGTTTGAGTTTGTCGAGTGCTTGACCGCCAAAAATCATTTCTTTTGCCCTATCGCAACCTTGCCGAACCGAATCAGCCTGTCCGCCTACCATGAAAATCAGCGCTGCGTTAAGTGCTACAATATCATTCTGCGCCTGCGTTCCTTTTCCGCCCAATACCTTGATGAAACAATCCGCATTTTCTTGCACAGTGTTATATGTTTTGATCTCTTCTGCAGTTGTCATACGCAACCCCGCATTTTCGGGTGTAAACATTCCCTGCTCAATGCTGCCGTCTTCCGACAGATACGCATATACCGTATGTCCGATCGTGGAAGCCTCATCAATCATACTGATGCCATCGGAATTCAATCCGCAAACAACATAAGCACGCTTGTAGCCGATCTCTTTCATGATCTTGGCTACCGGCAGCACCATCTCTTTCTCGTAAACCCCTCTTACTGCGTATTCGGGCATTGCCGGGTTTGCAAGAGACGCCGCAATATTAAGAACGGTACCGAATGATATCTGGCTTAAAATTCTGCCGAGTGCCTGCGGATGAATGCGTGGACTCATACCATTGAAAATACCGATACCTGCTTCTTCGATGCTGCGTTTTACGCTGCCAGCTTCCGCATCGACAAAAATACCTGCGGATTCCAGCACATCGACCGCACCGCATTTCGATGTAATCGCGCGCGCACCGTGTCTTGCGATTGTCACTCCATCCGCAGCAGCGCAAAGTGCCGCAAGCGAACTGATGTTGAATGTCTTGAGTCTGTCCATTCCCGTGCCGCTGTTTTCAACAACCGGTGCGGAAACGTTCGGCTTTGCTGCGACCGTGTCCAAATCCATGATGCACTGCCAGACTGCCTTAATTTCTTCGGGGCTTTCTCCCTTTGCTGCAAGTGCGGACAAGAATGCACCCTGATGCATTTGCGTTTCTTCATTGTTCATAATCTTTCGGAAATAGTAATTCATTTCATCGTAAGTTAAATCTTGTTTCTGAATCAGTTTTGTGACCGCTGTTGAAAATTGCTCCATATTCTTTTCCTCATTTCATTTTTATCATTGTAAATATCGATTTTTCCGACTCCAAAATTGAAGTCCGTGCGACAATCTCCTCGGGAGCAATGATTGTAATTGAGACAGCATCGCAGATTCCTTTTTCGAGCAGGTTCACCGCACATTCGGTATGATGCAGTGCACAGCCGTAGCTTCCGAGCACACGCAGTTCTTTGTAATGAATTTGGTTCAATGTTTTGATATCGATCCCTTTATCTGAAGTCAGCCCGCTGAAATATCCAAAAGTTCCTCTTGGCTTTAATAATCCCGTCGCATCCTGAAACGCTTCGACACTCGGACAGCAACTGATCGCCAGATCATAACGAGCACGAAGCCCAGTGACAGTCTGACAGACAGAGAAACCCAATTCGGAAAGTAAATATCTCTTATGCTCATTCGGCTCAATGATTGCAATTTGAGACATCCCTGAATTCCTCCACAGCAATGCAGTCAATGTGCCGAGTGCACCGCCACCGAAAATCAACAGATTTTCTGCGTTTTTCGGCATCGATTCCTGCAGGTTGATCGCGCAGGCAAGCGGCTCGGCGAGTGCCGCAAGTTCGGAGGGCAACTGATCCGAAATCGGGATTATGATTCGGCTGCGTACGCCTTCAGCAGGGATCAGACAATACTGCGCAAAACCACCGTCTACATGGAATCCAAAGATTTTCATTTGTTCGCAAAGCTGATCCGTACCTGCAGAACATGCATCGCAACGTCCGCAGAATACACCCGGATGCAATACTACGCGCTGCCCGAGCGCATAGCCTTTCACGTTCTTGCCGAGCTGATGAATGCATCCGACAATTTCATGTCCAAGGATGCGCGGCATATGAAGATCTTTCTGACCCATACGATATGCTTTTCTGTCCGTGCGGCAAATGCCGCAGTATAAAACTTCCAATAACACTTCGCCATCCCCGCATTCAGGTACATCTCTGATTTCTTTTCTCATCGACTGTTGAGCATGCAATACGTACGCTTCCATAGCACCTCCAAAATAAAAAAGCTCACATCCAAAAGATGTGAACTTTACCTTCGTTCATCATAAAACAAAAATTCGGCAGGTCTCCTGACTTCGTTTCATCGCTTTTCGCGCCTTCCCCCTTGGGGTGGCATTTGCGTCAGCTCCGCGTTACAGTGGCGGGTCCGCATAGGATTTGCACCTATTTCCCTATTCTCCCGCACAATCAGTCGGGCACCTAAATTTTTTCTCATTATAAACGAT
>CAYUFL010000103.1:800-2339 GCA_964444065.1 uncultured Lachnospiraceae bacterium | reverse complement strand
ATGCCTCCGCCTGCGATCAATACATCATACTTCATAAAAACTCCTTTTGCTGAAATTCTGAATCAATGCATTGTAGATAATGGATGCTGTTTTAAACATGGGATTGTAACTATATATGTTTGTAATTATTATGAATATAATCAATTATATTCTATATTTAGTTATTTCTCAAGTATTTTCAATAATCATATCATTGCTGAATAATTTTATTTCTTAGGCTGAATTGGCTTAAAAATTTCTTGTGATCGTAATTTGTGAATCTCAATATCATCAGCATTGCAATTTGTGTTGTACGTAATTTACGGTTTTTTGATTTTATATTTATTTATATTATGACTACAAATACAAAAAGAGCAGATAGGATTCCTCCATCTGCTCCGATTATTTCACACATTATTTGAGATTGCGGTTATCCGTATTTCGATATTTCCCGAGACCTTTCAGCATTCATCCCATGCGGCGTGAAGTACTTGCTCTACAAAAATCCTGCATAGTGCTGGATCAAATTGGGTTCCGGCATTGTTTTTAATTTCAGTGATTGCTTCTTCTTTCGTCAATCCTTTGCGATAGCTTCGTTTGCTTGTCATTGCATCATAGGCGTCTGCCAACGCAATAATTCTTGCCTGGAGCGAAATTTTTTCACCCTGCAATCCTCGGGGATATCCGGAACCGTCCCATTTTTCGTGGTGTTCCAGGACAAAATCTGCCAACTCGGTAAATTCTTTTACCGAGTTTAAAATCCGCCAACTGGCTTCCGGATGTTTTTTCATTTCTTCCCATTCGTTTTCATTCAGAGGTCCGGGCTTGTTTAAAATTGTTTCACTGATACCGATTTTCCCTATGTCATGGATGAGCCCTGCCATTTTAATCTGATTGACAGTGTCTTTTCCCAACTGCATTTCCGTGGCGATGGTTGCGCAAAGTGCGCTGACGCGCTTGGAATGGCTCGACTCGCGTTTGCTCTTTTCAAATAAGGCATTCATAATGACATCTATCGTTTGGCTGCGCGTGCTTAAACTCTCATACAATTTGTGCTGATACATATCATTTTCAGCATTTGCAAGGACTTTGTTAATATCCTGATCTTGATTTTGCTTGGTCTGACATCCGAACGATATTGAAATTTCGATTGGTCCGATTTTCTCTTTTGCTGCTTCCATTCTGATTCGTTGAATCAGAAGCTCGGCCTCTGCATTGTCGGTATTCGGAAGCATGATAACAAACTCGTCGCCTCCGAGTCGGCACGCAACCGCATTTTTAGGGCATTCCGACAGAAAAATATCGGATGATTTTTTCAGCAGCGAATCTCCGGCAGTATGCCCGAAAGAATCGTTGATCAGTTTCAATCCATTGATATCCGCCATGATGATACTGACAGGAACATAATTCTCTTTATTGAATTCAACCAATATGTTTTCAAAATATCTTCGGTTATAGAGACCGGTCAAAGAATCATGATAACTCAAATATTCGATTTCATTCTGTTTTTGTTTTCGATCCGTAATGTCTCGGAGAATCCCGAAAACACCTTTTACATTA
>CAYUFL010000103.1:0-790 GCA_964444065.1 uncultured Lachnospiraceae bacterium | reverse complement strand
AGGACCTTTTGTGCAAAGCAAGTAACGTTTTTCTCCGTATGAATTGCCCAATAATTCTTCATACGTAATTACTTTACCGTTTTTCATGATTTCTTTGTCTGCCGACATGACTGCAAGTGCTTCATCATGAGAGAAATTAGACAAATCATTTTTTCCGATCACTTCAGGAGGTGTTTTTCCGACATTGCGCGCAGCTGCGGCATTCACCAGTATGTAACGCCCTGACGTATCTTTGACAAAAATCAGATCGGTGGTATTATTGATAACGGATTGCAGTAATTCTCTGTTTTGTTCGAGTTCCAGTTCTTTTTTCCTTCGCTCGCTAACATCGATTCCGATGCCGACGAGATAGGAATTGCCGCCCAAACTCATTGGGACTCCGTTAACAATAAGGTTGAGTTTGTCACCATTTTTCTTAATCAGTCCAACCTCGGTTTCACCGTATCCCTTTGAAAAAACGTGTTCCACTTCCCGGCTGACTTTGGCATAATCATCTTCGTCATACCACTGATCAAGTGTCATTTCGGCAAGTTCTTCAGATGAATAACCGGTCATTTCTTCGTGTTGCTTATTCCATTTAATCAGTTTGCCGGATTTATCATACACGTAGATACATCCAGGGATACTTTCAAAAATCGTTTGTGTGAATATTTTTTCGCGACTAAGTTTCAATTCTGCTCTTTTGCGCAGAATTGACAGACCCAGAAAACCGACAAATATTTCTGCCGCGTGTTCTCTTTCGAAATGTTTTCCGGTTTCAAACAATAACGTAAAATGCCCTAAAACTTTA
>CAYUFL010000102.1:0-2393 GCA_964444065.1 uncultured Lachnospiraceae bacterium | reverse complement strand
CAGGCATAATCGCAGGTGCCATCTGAAAATAGAAATAATATAAAGAGGACAGATAAATGACAATTACAGCCAGAGAAAACATGATATTGGCCTTGGAACATAAGATACCCAATTGGATCCCTGACTATCGCAGCGAGGCATGTGCTTATATTCCTTCCTGTGTGCACGAACGTGCCCCGGGTGACGGGACTCCCGCACAGGCGCTCGGCGGAACCGGAGTCGATTGGTTCGGTGTGAATTGGCTCTTTGAACCGACATCCGGCGGATCGATGGTCGATCCTCATTATCCTGCTATATTGGATGATATCACAATGTGGAAAGATGTTGTGAAATTCCCGGATCTCGAAGCGATCGACTGGGCAGCAGCGAGAAAAAATGATGAATCGATGATTAAACCCGACAAATTTTATGTCATTACATTACTGAACGGTCCTTTTGAAAGGATGCATTCACTGATGGGGATGATCGAAGCAAACTGCGCGTTGGTAACCGATCCTGAGGAATCGGCAGAACTGATGATGGCGATTGCTGATTTTAAGATCAAAGTCATTGATAAACTGATCGAATATTATCCGGTTGATATGATTGAACTTCATGATGACTGGGGACACCAAAAAAACACGTTTATGTCACCGGAAGCATGGAGGGAACAAATTGCTCCCGCAATGAAAAAAATCATTGCTCATATCAAATCAAAAGGAAAATTCGTTCAGGTGCATTCCTGCGGTAAGGTGGAATCTTTGATTCCGGATATGATTGAGATCGGATTGGATCATTGGTCTTCCTGCCAAACATGTAACGACATCAGATCGATCATCTGTACTTACGGGGATAAAATTACCTGCCTCGGCGGAATGGATACGCCGGAACTGACTGATCCGAGCAAAAGCAGGGATGAACTGAAAGTGCTTGTAAGAGAGCGTATGTTGGATCTGTGCAAAGGTTGCGGACTGTTGGTATACGGTTCCCGATCCTATCCGATATTGGTAGAATTGATTGCGGAAGTAATTGCCGAAAATCCTGACTTTTATCAAAAACCGGAAAATCAGAAACTGCCTGCATCGAAGTAACTGGGCAATAGGACAACACGGAGGGTAGAAATGACACTGACATCAAGAGAAAATTATAAGCGGATATTGGATCATAAACTGCCGGAGTGGATACCTGATTTCAAAAAAGAAAGTGTCGGAGGCCCGATTTCAATATTGGAAGAACGTGCGCCCGGAGACGGAACACCGGCACAGGTATTCGGCGGCACGGGTAAGGATTGGTTTGGAGTGAACTGGGTGTATGAACCGACTGTTCGTGCTTCCATGGTTGATCCGAAGTATCCGTTCGTTATGAATGATATCACAAAATGGAACGAGATCATCAAATTTCCGAATCTTGACAAGATTGACTGGAAGGGTTGGAATGAAAAAAATCACCCGTTTGAGGATCCTGATAAATTACATTTTGTAACCATACTGAATGGTTTGTTTGAACGATTGCATGCCCTAATGGGAATGACCGAAGCGAATTGCGCTTTGATTGAAGAACCGGAGGCCGTTTACGAATTCTTTGGTGCACTGACAGATTATAAAATAAAACTGATCGACAAACTCGTCACGAATTTCGACATTGATTTTATCGAATTTCATGATGACTGGGGTCATGGGCGCGGCACATTCTTCTCTCCGAAGACTTGGGATGATTTGATCGGGCCGCATATGAAACGAATTGCCGATTTCACAAAGAGCAAAGGTGTCTATTTCGGTGTCCATTCATGCGGAAAAATGGAATCGTTGGTTCCGAATATGCTTGCATGCGGCATTGAACACTGGACTTCCTGCCAGGGGATGAACGACATCGAACAGCTCGTTAAGACGTACGGCGGACAGCTCACGATGCTCGGCGGAATGGATATACCAGAATATCGCAGTTCTTCCATGACATTGGAAAAACTGACAGAACTTGCAGGAGAGCGGATTGATCTTCTGTGTAAAGGAGGATGCTTTGTGCCATTCGGCTCTTCCTCGGTGCCAAATTTAAGTGATGCCGTGGGACGTGCACTCGAAATGCGGAAAGATTATTTCCAAAAACCGGAAAATCAGAAATATCCGCGAAACTGAAAGATTACAAATCAGAATTGCTGCCGAAATACTGCGGCAGCAATTCCTGCTGAATGAGAAATACTGAATTGGATCATGGATGCTTGACAAACAATTGGAAAGCAACTGAGTGAAAGGGGTGTTTCGGGTAATGAAAAAGCAAATTCTGGAATTGGTCAGAATGATTGCCGCCAGATTTTATCCGCCGGTTTATCCGGACTCGGTCTATATTGATCGGGATGCGATGGAAGGTTTTTTTCGGCAACCATAAATATGATAACAATAGATTGATAAATGACAAAC
>CAYUFL010000101.1:0-2526 GCA_964444065.1 uncultured Lachnospiraceae bacterium | reverse complement strand
TCTCGAAAAACGATTGATTCAGAGAGAAGAGTTGATCGGTAAAAAAAGCGAAGCAATTGAACACAAAGAAGAAACATTTAATAAAAAACTCAAAGAAATCGAAGCAAAAGAAGAAAAACTGGAGATACAACACCAGCAGCAAATAACCGAACTGGAAAAAATATCGAAACTAACATTCGAAGAGGCGAGAGAAATCCTCCTCAACGATGTGGAAAAGCAAATATCACGTGAAACAGCATTACTGATAAAAAATAGAGAAATTGAAGCGAAAGAAGAATCGGATAAAAAAGCACGCGAAATTGTCAGCTATGCGATACAGCGATGCGCCGCCGATCATGTGGCGGAAAGCACTGTGTCTGTAGTGAATTTACCGAGCGACGAAATGAAAGGTCGTATCATCGGCAGAGAAGGTCGTAACATCAGAACGATTGAAACCTTAACAGGGGTTGATCTGATTATTGACGATACGCCGGAAGCAGTTATTTTGTCCGGTTTTGATCCTGTGCGACGTGAAGTTGCAAGAATTGCTCTGGAACGATTGATCGTGGACGGAAGAATTCACCCTGCCCGCATAGAAGAAATGATCAAGAAAGCGGAAACGGAAGTTGATAATAAAATCCGTGAAATGGGCGAACAGGCTTTGTTTGAAACGAATGTAATTAAGTTGCATCCGGAACTGACAAAACTGATCGGGCGCCTCAACTATCGTACAAGCTATGGACAGAATGTATTGAAACATTCGATTGAAGTTGCTCATCTGGCAGGAATTATGGCTGATGAATTGGGAGCCAATTCCAGAATTGCACGAAGAGCCGGCATCTTGCATGACATCGGAAAAGGAATTGATCACGAAGTAGAAGGTCCACATGTCCAGATCGGCGTGGATGTTCTGAAAAAATATAAAGAATCCAGAGAAGTCATTCATGCCGTGGAAGCACATCACGGTGATGTGGAACCGACTACGGTGGAAGCGGTGCTTGTGCAGGCGGCGGACGCAATATCGGCGGCACGCCCTGGAGCGAGAAGAGAAACGCTTGAAAGCTATACAAAACGGCTTGAAAAGCTGGAATCAATCGTAACATCTTTTGCGGGAGTAGATCGATGCTTTGCAATACAAGCAGGTCGTGAAATCCGCATTATGGTGAAACCGGATGAAGTCGATGATCTTCAAATGGTGCATGTCGCACGTGAAATAGCAAGACAGATCGAAAACGACGTAGATTATCCCGGTCAGATCAAAGTAAATATTATCAGAGAAACACGGGCGATAGAATACGCGAAATAAAAGTTACTTGCAAGGCGGATGTTTCCGCCTTGTTTTTTGGAGGTAACATTGAAGATACTAACATTGGGTGATGTATTTGGCAGACCCGGCAGGAGAATACTGCAAAGTAACATCAAACTTTTAAAAGAAGAGTACGAAGCGGATTTTGTCATCGTTAACTGCGAGAATGCATCGGGTGGGAGCGGTTTGACAGAAAACAATTCAAGAGAATTACTCGATTTGACTGAGGTGGATGTTTACACAAGCGGAAATCATATTTGGGATAAGCGCGAAGTTTATAATTTCATTCAGCAAACCTCTCGTATTCTGCGCCCTGCAAATTATCCGGAACCATGTCCCGGAAAAGGGTATGAAATTTTTCGTATTAAAGGCAAGAGGATTGGGGTAATCAATCTTTCGGGTACAGTTTATCTGAACGGACTCGGAAATCCATTCACTGAATTCGATCGTATCTACGAGCTGATCAACACTGCATGTGATTTGATTTGTGTTGATTTTCATGCGGAAGCAACCAGCGAGAAAATTGCGTTCGGTTATTATGCCGACGGGCGGGCAAATTTGATTTTCGGCACCCATACACATGTGCAGACTGCAGATGAGCGTATTTTGCCCGGCGGAAGCGGCTATATTACTGATGTCGGAATGACAGGTCCTTACGATGGGGTCATCGGCGTTGATCGTGAGATCATCATGAAACAATTCCGCACACAGCGACACACAAAGTTTGAAGTAGCCGAAGGGGCGGTTCAGATTAACGGGGCGATATTTACATTTGACGATAATCGAACGTGTACGGATATTAAGAGAATCAGAAAAATATTCCAATAAAAAAGCTGTTTAGTCAAACACCAGTCAACAGCAAACAGACAGCAAAAAAACGAAATGTCATCCAATGCCCCGTACAGTTCTGAACTGTACGGGGCTTCGATCGTTCAGAGCATAGGAATGACGCTCGTGATTGAAATACTTCACGATTCGTTCAACACACGTCAGACATTATTCGGTTGGTGAAGGTGAAGGTCAATGCGTAATTGTGCTTTGATCCATCGGTTGAGCACTTCGGTTTTCGGATTGTCTGTCGGTGTTGCAACTCTGGATATACTGCGAAGTATGTTATAATCTTGATGAGCTTGACTGAAGGCTTGTGAGGAGTAGACACTTCCCTGATCGGTGTGCAAAAGAAGGGGGATGTTCCGCTCTTTTGATTTTTGCACCAACGCCTCTCACAGTATATCATTTTT
>CAYUFL010000100.1:262-2567 GCA_964444065.1 uncultured Lachnospiraceae bacterium | reverse complement strand
TCAGCGGTATCGAACGTAGTATGCAATTCGATCTGCGCAATTGTACCTCCGACAAAGTCAATCCCAAAGTTTAATCCTTTGACCGCAAGACTTGTGAATGTAATCAGCGTCAATATTCCAGATATAATAAAAAACATTTTTGAGAGTTTAATTACGTGCAATCTGTATTTTTTCATTTACTCCACCCCCTTTATTCCAAAGAAGGAAGGTCTGCGAATATTAAAAATTGTGATGATCATTTTTAATACCCGTTTTGTTACAAATATCGCAGTGAACATACTGATTGCAACACCAAGAATCAATGTAACAGCAAATCCTCTGATTGATCCCGATCCGAAGAAAAACAGTGCGCATCCTGCTATAATTGTTGTAACATTTGCATCAATAATCGATGAAAGTGCTCTGTGAAAGCCCGCTTCAATTGAAGAAAGTATCGATTTTCCTAACCTGATTTCTTCTTTAATACGTTCGAATATAATTACATTCGCGTCTACTGCCATACCAATTGATAATATAATACCTGCAATACCCGGCAAAGTTAATGTTACCTGCATGAGAGACAGTACGTAGAGAAAAATCAGGATATATGTCATCAAGGCAATATCGGCAGCCACACCCGGACCTTTATAATACAGAAGCATAAACAGCAATACCAATATAACACCGATTAATCCGCCAATAAAACCTCTGTTTAAAGAATCCTGCCCAAGTGATGGTCCGATTGTTTGTACTTGTACAATGGTAAAACTGACAGGAAGCGCACCTGCTCGAATTAATGTAGCCAGATTGACTGCTTCATCTTTTGAACCTACCCCTGTAATATAGGCAACGCCATCCGTTATTGCGGTATTGACGGTTGCCGTATTGATTGTTTTACCATCGAGCGTAATCGAAATTTCCTGATTCAGGTATAACGCTGTTGCGGTAGCAAACAAATTTTTCCCTTGATCATTGAATTCCAATTTTACTGCGGGAGAAGATATTCCTGTTGAATCATAGTATAGAGAATACGACGCGTCACTGATTTCTGCGCCCGTCAAAATAAGTTCTCCGTTCGGACCTAAAAATTCCAATTTTGCAGTTTTACCGACGATATCAATCGCTTCCTGTTGGTTATCTACGTCCGGAAGGCTGATTCGGATTTTGTCATTGTCTTGTTTTGTAATAGTGGGTTCTTTTACTCCGAGTGAGTCAATTCGGGTACGTATCGTAGCAATTGCTTTATCCAATGTATCATCCGTGATACTGCCGGCAGACTCATCCGCCTGCAATACAATGTAAACGCCGCCCGTTAAATCCAACCCGTAATTCAATAAATCGCTTGTGGGCTGAATATCGTAAACTCCTGCGATTTTACTGAGCGGGATTCCTGTAAAAAATACCGCGGCGAACAGGATGATAGCGATAAGTAAAACAGAGAGTTTAATTTTTTCTTTTCTGGTTTTCATATCGATACTGCTGTCCCTTTCTGTGAATTTTATCTATGAGTTCAATTATTTCTCAACGCATTTTGCATACAATGCGCATTCAATACGTTTTTTTTGCATTTCGCAACCTATTTTATAACAACCGCTTAAATTATTGGTAAAGTGATAAGCATTCGCATGACACCCTCCACCGCAAAAATATTTTGCCCAGCATTTCATGCAGTCAGGGCTCGACAACAAAGATGTTTCTTTGAATTGCTGGATAATTTCTGCATCCATATTTCCGTCAAAGATATTCCCCATCTTAAAAACGTCTTCACCGACAAACTGATGACAGGGAAAAATATCTCCCTGCGGTGTGACTGCGATATAATTACATCCGGCACCACATCCGGATACTTTTTTCTTTTGGCAGGTCGAATGATTTAAATCAATATTAAAATGGAAAAAATTAAAACTTTTTGAGGTTTTTTTCCTGGATAAATACAATTCGGTTAATTTATCATACTCTTTGAAAATTTGATCTAAATGTTCGGGACGGATTGCATAGTCCATTCCATCTAATGCGACTACGGGTTCAACAGAAAGATTTTTACATCCCAAATCGGCAAGATGTTTGACATCTTCGGAAAAATCAAGATTTTCTGAAGTGAAGGTTCCTCGAACAAAATAATCGGCATCTTTACGCCTTTTTACCGCATTCATGATATTAGGCATGACAATATCATATGTTCCTTTTTCGTTCAGCGTATGCCGTGCCCTGTCTTGAACTTCTTTTCTTCCGTCTATACTCAGTACAATATTTGACATATGAGCATTTACGAAATCCATGATTTCATCGTTAAGTAGCATTGCGTTTGTGGTGATTGTAAATCGAA
>CAYUFL010000100.1:0-252 GCA_964444065.1 uncultured Lachnospiraceae bacterium | reverse complement strand
TTGTTGAATTTTTCTTCCAGACTTTCGGCATATTCGACGGTTTGTCTCACTACTTCAAAATTCATCAGCGGTTCACCGCCGAAAAAATCAACTTCCAGATTTCTGTGATTCGCACTGTTATTAATCAGTAAATCCACTGCGGTTTTGGCTGTATCAAATGACATCAACAACTTTTCTTTCGTATTAAAATCTCCGCCGGAAGCGAAGCAATACATACATGACATATTGCAATCATGTGAAATATGCAAACAC
>CAYUFL010000099.1:0-2735 GCA_964444065.1 uncultured Lachnospiraceae bacterium | reverse complement strand
GTCCGATCATCGAAAATAGCTCCTTTGACGGAGAGCAGTACACCTTTGCGAACAATCCCGTGGGGCTGACTGCGGATGATCTGTATCAGTCAATGGTGGCGTTTTTTACGGGCGGGTTAATGGGCGGCGCAGGCGATGCCGTGGTGAATACGAATGTGCATGCGCTGAACACAAACATGAATCGTGTGAAGGAGAGCGGCAAAGCAAACAACGTATCCGAGCGCAACATCCGTCTTGCGCAGGACTTGAGCCTATTGATCAGGCAGACCGTGGGTTTCACGGACGGTCAGACGCAGGTGAATGCCGACGGCAGCATTGCGATCAACAAGGACAGCGCAACGCCGATGCAGGATGTGAGCGCGGTGATGCGGGGGATGGGGTTGATGTCTGACGGAAATGTTTCAACTGCTATTTCTGCCAAACCCCAGTTGCATACTTTCGAAAGCTTAAACAAAATGACATCAAAGCAGGTAAGCGCAGCTTACGCCGAGACGGTCGCACGCTATGCAGAGAGCCTGAAAGAATTCGGCTATACCGACACGCAGGTGCAAACCTATCTTACCGAGGCGATGAAGACAAAGAATATCGAGAATCAGAGAAGCTCGATTGTGAGGTTGCAGGAGGAGATGGGGGTGGGGGCTGAGGATGTAAATTGGTTGAATGTTGAACAGGAAAATGATACAATACCGAATGAAGAAGGAGATGATTCAAAACAGCGAGAAAATTATCTCGCAAATATCAAATCCAATCCGTCCTTGGATCAAATCCGTCCGCAAGATCGACAGGAACTGTTTGTAATTTATGAAAATGCTACTGTTGAAGAACTGGCATTTTTTAATCAACAAACAGTGCACGCGAAAGGGGAATTCTATGCATCGGGAAACGGCGCATATTATGATCCGAACAGTAAAAGTATCACAATGAATTTGTTGAATGTCGATGACAGATCAAAAGCTATGGGTCTTACAAAAGCATTCGGGACATATTTTCATGAGATGGGACATTTGATTGATGATTTGGCACATAAAAACACAACTGGAAAAAGATTGATTGATGAGTTGCCTCAGTTAAGAAGCAAGCTTGAAAGTGATGCTCTCAATTATGTGAATCAATTGCTTGCGGATAGCGAGACGAATTATCAGAAGGTTGACTCATTGGATGATTTGAGTACTGATCAAAGATTAAAGGTGAGTATGGATTTGTCAAAAGATCCCGATATAAAAAATGCCATTTCCGATATATTTCAGGGTTTAACAAATCACTCAATCTATGGGAAATATGGTCATAGTAGAAAACCAAATTACTGGGAGAATTTACAAGCTATAGAGAAAGAAGCTTTTGCACATATGACGGAAGCTATGATGATTAAAGGTGATAAACTGAAGATTCTTAAAACATATTTTCCAGAGAGTTACCGATATTTTTATAATTTAATTGCGAAATTAGGAGAAATACAATGAATGAAAAAGAACAAAAATATTTTGATGCTATGGTGGCTTATAAGGAAATGTTTCCTGATGAAGGTATTTTAAGTCCGGATATGTTACAAATTGAATATTCGAATGATGAGTATATTACAGCTATCTACAAACAATGCGTAAAAGCGCATAAAACAATCGAAGAAGTCGTCCCTAAAGATCATTTCAACCAGTATCCACCCGGTGTGGAAATCTAATTTTTCATGTACTGATTGCCCCTTCGGGGGTTTTTTTTATTGGCTTCATTGCGGAAACTCAACGTTGCTGTCACCGCCTTCCTATCCAACGGCACGGGAGAATTCGTCGAAGAACTGGCAGAGAATCTCATCAGTCCGATCATCGAAAATAGCTCCTTTGACGGAGAGCAGTACACCTTTGCGAACAACCCGATCGGACTGACGGCGGATGATCTGAGTTATTATCAGACATTGGAACAGCAGTCGAAAGCCAATCTGGACAGTGCGCAGCAGGCTTTGAGCCTCGCGCAGTCGGTACTGGAACAGACCCCCGGCACGGGAATCATGATCGGGAAATATGCGAAAACCTATGCGGACGAATACACAAATGCAAAGAATGATCTGAGCGCGGCGCAGGAGAATTATAATCAGGCACAAAGTGCGTATGCACAGGCGAAGGCAGACAGGGAGTCATTCGAAGCGGCGAGCCTGGGCACCGTGAACGGGCTTGCGGTCAGTACGGATCGATCTCTCTCGGACATCGAAGCCGATCTGAATGCGGCGGGTTCCTACATCGAAGACCTTGACCAGTGGGTGGCAAAGCCGGGGCAGCAGGAGACACTGAACAACCTGCTGTACGAACAGCGTCTGGCATGGAAACAGCAGGCGGAAGCGGTCAATAAACAGTATACCAAAGGCGATCAGATCGAAGCGGCAACGGCGGCAAGTTTTGGGGAAGGTTTGGATCAGTTTGACACAAATACGAAGATATCGGTTTATAAACTCTTCGGACTGGACGTACCCGATTACCTGCTCGTGAAATCTCCGCTTGCGATCCAAAACGAAAAAACACTGGAAAACGCATCGGGAACACTGAAAACGATCGGTGAACTGTCTCAAATTGCGGGCAATGCCGCACCTACGATGGTATTGAGTATGTTGTTTCCCGCTTCCGCTTTGGGAGAACTCGGAACCGCTGCCAAGATTTTGGGGAAAGTCGCAACATCTTCAAGTGTCTACAGCTCGGCATACGGCGGAGCATATGCACAAGCAAGAAATGAAGGCAGAACCGACACCGAAG
>CAYUFL010000098.1:0-2811 GCA_964444065.1 uncultured Lachnospiraceae bacterium | reverse complement strand
AGTTGTAGCTCCCTAATATTTCACGGTATGGTATAATAGGGATGCCAAAAAATGCGCTGAATTCTCTTCATTCAGCGCATTTTTTGTGCAAAAAACAAACCGGTTTTTTGCTAAGCAAACTATTATTGGTCAGAAAATAGTTAATTGTTCGTAGCGCAGCGGCTGTTCTTCTTTGGATAATCTGCCCAAAAGAATATCCATATGCTCGTATTGTTTTTCCGTGATGCACAAAAAGCGGATGGAACCGCTGTTCGGAATGTGATTACGGATTCGCTCCCGATGTTTCTCAACCGCGTCATATCCGTTGCAGACGCGTGCATAAACCGAGAACTGAACCATATGGTAACCGTCTTCCAACAGAAATTTACGGAAATTCGTTGCAGCTTTTCTGTCTTTTTTGCTCGTCACCGGTAAATCAAACATAACCAAAATCCTCATAAATCTACTCATATCTGTGCTGCTCCAAACCGATTAACTGCGGCAGAGACAGGAGAGGCTCCTTTCTTAAAAAACTGTTTTGTAAGGATTGTACGGTTTTTTCGACTGCATACGCCACACGGAAGCGTTCTTTTCCCAGAAGCATATCAACATTCAACAAACGGTACAAATCCTGCTTCAGTTTTGGCGACATTGCAATGACATCTTTTTTTGGGAATACCTCTTGTCGCACAAAGAAGTCCACGACAGGACGGTACGGTTCAATCAAATCGTCTGCGAGGTTCCACGCATTCACTTCACTGCGGTGAAATATGCCTGCCGAAGGCTCCAATCCGTACAACACCAATTGTTTTGCAATCGTGCCGCGGATGATTGCATATCCATAGTTCAACGCTGCGTTAAGTATATTTTCTTCCCTTCGGTTGAAATCCGATCCGAACAGTGCCCTGAAATAAATTGCTGCTGCTTTGCTTTCATTGAATCCCGCATCCCCGGATTGGACGCTCTGCGAAAGGATGTCCAGTTCGGACACTTTTCCTGTGTCAAAGCGGCGCAGACATTCTGCTTGATTGCTGATTTTGGCGGTTATGATCTGTTGCCACAAGCGTTTCAATGCAGGTTTGGATTGGTCAAACTGCATCCGAATCATTTTCGTTTGCCTGGTATTGCTTGCATATGGAATTAGTACCCCGTTAGGTAGGTGATTTTTGCCGCATACATAAAGGCAGATTCCATAAGATGAAAGCATTTGCAGCACATGTGCGGACAAATCGATGTCATTACGATCAATCAGAATAGTATCAATATCTTCGAGCGGGACGGTATATTCTTTTACTGTGTTTTTCAGCATTAACTGATTGTTTCTGACATGCAGTTCCGATGCGCTTTGGATCATGATATGTCGGTATCCCATCTGTTCCTCCCATCAAAAAGCTGCCTGCAAGGCGCAGGCAGCAGTCTGTCAGTGAAAATACTGACGTTTTTCTTTCGTGATTTTGTGATAATTTCCGAGCGGATCAACCGTATATTTTTCCAGTGAAACGAGTGTTTTTAATCCGAGACTCTTGACGGTATATGTATTGTCATGCGTGATCACTGTGATTGTGGCAGTGGCAATGCCGGCTTTGATATAATATGACAGAAAGCTGTTTGCATTCATCGTTTTCGGCAGTGTGCTGTCTTTGTTGATTACCGAAAAACTTTGTTCTTTCTTGGCAGTTATTCGTATCAGATCATTTTTGGTCAGCGAAAACAGAAAATACTCATCACTCATTTCTTTCCATTCCGTATATGGTTTTGCTTGAACTACTGCTTTGTTAGGCAACGATTCTTTTTTCGCGTCAGCCGTATAAATCGGCACGAAATAATAGCCTTCGTTCGGCACATGAAAGACGTCAATGCGGATCATTCCGTCGTTCTTAGCAATCCCTTTGCCCCCATGTACCGCAACGGATAAAGTCTGAGTTTCAAAAATTTTCACTTTTTTGACAGGGTTGCCCTGTCTGCCATCTGAAGTCGGTTTGTAAAAAGGTTCTGCGAATGCCTTTTTGGCGTCGCCTCCGAATTGAATCAACTGCTCTTTTAATGCGTTGTATAGCAGCATGTCGTCTTTATGACGGTAATAATTTTCAATTTTACCGTCTTTCAGTTTGAGTTCTGTCAGTGCAATTTTCTTGAGTGCGCAGTTCTCATTGATGAGACGCGGACTTTTAATTGTTTCCTCGTGTGCTGCACCTGTTATTTTTTTGTTCGTCATACGAGAGACAAATACTGGTTTGAGCTGCTGAATTTCCTGCGGGGTATAATTTGGCAGTTTCAGTTTTTCCAATACACTGACCGGATCATCGAACAAACGGGCATCCAGCTCCATGCGGAATTCTGGGTATGGAAGAGGAAATTTGGCATTCCAGTCGGCTTTATCTTCAGGAGCATATTTTCTTTTTTCATATTGTGTGACTTTTTGAATCGTACCGTCCGTAATGCATGCCACAACAGCGGCATCAATGGCATGATGCAGATCGCCATCCTGCCTGATTTTTGCGATTCCCCAACGCTTGCGCATATATGCGGTTACTGCGCCGTTGACGGCAGTTACTCTTTTTTTGCGATCTTCACTGCCTGATGTGTCAAAGAGTAAATAGTTGTTCAATATACTGTGCATTTGCTTTGCGATGTATTTTGTATCATTCAGATTTCGTTCTTTAAAACCCGAAATATCATCTTTACTGAGGGATTCTTTCAATAGGCGCGAACGTTTTTCCCTATCTTTGATGTTGGCGTTTACCCATACCGTAAAGCTATCGGCTCTTCCTTGCTCTTTTAAATATTCTATCGGAAGTCGGTTTCCCTTTTGACGATTCTCTTCGGAACGAA
>CAYUFL010000097.1:0-2974 GCA_964444065.1 uncultured Lachnospiraceae bacterium | reverse complement strand
CAGCACGAGAAGAGGCATATACTTATGGAGCACTTTTATAATTTGATGTTGTGATCTTAAAGAAGAGAGTTAAGTAATATTGAGTAAACTTATTATCACATTATATTTAATAATTTATTGGAGGGTTTATGGCTATTTCAGACATGTTCAATGCAAAACAGTTGAAAGAAGAAAATGAAGCATTAAAAAGAGAAAACTTCTATTTAAAACAAGAAATTACAAACCTAAAAGCCTTACTTTCACCTGAACTCAATCAAATAATAGAGCTGAAAAATTTAATACAGAAACTAGAAGATCAGCAAGGATTTATCGTTTCTGCGAATGAAAAACTCAAAAATGAAAACATTCAGATTTCACAAATTATTGAGACTAAGAGGTCAGAAATAATCCAGTTGGATGATGAAATACTTTTTCAGTCTTTTTCCTTGTATAAACCTATTTATGATTTTGCGAAATCTGAGCAATATAAAGATCGTCTTGATAAGATAAGAGAAGAACAAAAGACTATGATTAAGAATCAAACCGCGGTTTCTTACTTTGATGGGTGGACGGTTGATGGTAGCAAATCAAAAGGTCAAAAAATGAACAATGACAACATCAAACAAATAATACGATCTTTTAATAACGAGTGCGAAAATGTAATTGATCGCGTCACGTTTGCAAATATCGAAAGCATGAGAAAGCGAATTCAATCAGCATACGATACATTAAATAAACTTAATGCATCCACAAGAATAGCATTAAAGCCTCAGTTTCTCGCCCTGAAAATGCAAGAATTAAATCTTGCTTATGAATATCAGATAAAGAAACAGGATGAAAAAGAAGAACAAAAACGGATCAGAGAAGAACTTCGCGAACAACAGAAGCTCGAAAAAGAGATCAAAGAAGCAAGAGAAAAAATTGAAAAAGAGAAAAAACATTTTCAACGGGCAATCGAGGAAATAGAAATGAAAATAAAAACCTCTATTGATGATGTAGAATCAGCTAAATTACAAGAAAAATTAACTGAACTACTTGCTCTAAATGAAAAACTAAACGAAGAAGAAAAAGTTATCGATTATAGGGAGAAAAACGCAAAGGCAGGGTATGTATACATTATTTCTAATATTGGAGCATTCGGTGATAATGTATACAAAATAGGGATGACACGCAGACTTGAACCTATGGATAGAATAGATGAGCTAGGAGATGCGTCCGTTCCTTTCCGTTTTGATACTCACGCTTTAGTTTTTTCCGATAACGCCCCCGATCTCGAAGCAAAGATTCATCAAAAATTCGAGGATAGAAGACTTAATAAGATGAACAATAGAAAAGAATTTTACAATGTCACAATCGAGGAGATTGAGATGGTGATTAAAGAAAATTACGATCAGACTTTAGATGTTTTAAAAACTCCACCTGCGGAGCAGTATCGAGAAAGTTTAGCAATATCCAATGAAATAAAATAAATGATGTAATTTAAGATTGATACTCAACGTGTGGAATCAATTGAAGTACTCCCACCTTCAACGATGGTTCAAATCAGGGTAAGGTAATAAAAAACTGCAAGTAATTGCAGTTTTTTTGCGATGGTGGAGGGAGGTGGACGTTCTTATAATGAGGTATCAAAGATACATATCCAATCTATGCGTACTGCGAAACGAATAACCCGCCTTCAAGGATGCTTCGCATCCAAGCAGAGGGGAAATAACAGAACTGCACATATCCGCTTCAGAATGAAGATGTTTTACTTGACAACCGAACTACTATGTGTTACTATGTAGCAGTAGTAAGTAATACTGCAAATAAGTTATACGGAATAGCAAAGGAGTGATCTTACTTGGAAAACATAACTGAAATGCTCAAAGGCGTGCTTGAAGGCTGTGTCATGGAAATGATAAGCCGCAAAGAAACCTACGGCTACGAAATCACGAGGCAGCTAAACGATCTCGGCTTCGCAGATGTGGTGGAAGGCACTGTATACACCATTTTGCTGCGGCTTGAAAAAAATAAGCTCGTGGATATTGAAAAAAAACCATCCGATATGGGACCGCCGCGTAAATTTTTCGTGCTCAACGACGCCGGGCGCCGCGAATTACAGAGTTTCTGGGAAAAATGGGAGTTTGTAGCGTCGAAAATCAACCAATTAAAGGAGCAGCAGCTATGATGAAGTTATTAAAAAAAATGATCGGCGATAAAAAAGAATATAAGCAACAAATGGCAAGGGTAGCAGCGCTTCCCGAAGATTATAGGTTCGTATTTGACAAAATCCAAAAATATATGTGGAATTTCTGTGCAGGAAACGGATATGACATGCTGAAGATCCATTATGAATTGATCGATTTGTTTGAAGACGGCGCAGCGGAAGGCAAACAGGTGCTGGAAATCACGGGCGAGGACGTGGCGGCGTTCTGCGATGAACTTTTGCGCAACGCCAAAACCTATACGGAAGACTGGCATACGAAACTGAATCGCGATATCATGAAAAAATTAGGTAAGTGAGACTTAAATTAAATAAACGAAATCACAACGAAATGCACATCCTTAAGTATCGAACTTTTGGGGTGCATTTCATTTTTTGAATTTGTTGATACTTAATTTTTAATGCAAAATATCAATAGAAGAAAGCACAGCGAAAGAACCCACCTTCAACGATGGTCCGAATCAGGGTAGGGCAATAAAAAAACTGCAAGCATTTGCAGTTGATTTGTGATGGTGGAGGGAGATGGACGTTCCCATAATGTGGTATCGAAGATACATTTCAGATTAATGAGCGTAGTGCAACGAGCGAATTACCTAAATGTTTATAAATCGAAGATACACTTCAGATCAATGAGCGAAGCTTGCGAGCGAAAGAACCTACCAATTACGATGGTTCGAATCAGGGTAGGGCAATAAAAAACCTGCAAGTGATTGCAGTTGATTTGCGATGGTGGAGGGAGATGGATTCGAACCATCGTAAGCGCTGCTAACGGATTTACAGTCCGCCCCCTTT
>CAYUFL010000096.1:304-2977 GCA_964444065.1 uncultured Lachnospiraceae bacterium | reverse complement strand
ATGCGTTTTTTTTTCGATCAAAATCAGAGATAGAAGTATACCTGATGCTGCTCATTATCCAGTTCGTAGCCGTCTTGGAGATAGTCAACATGCAGTTGCATCAGATTGGAAACGATTGTTAGTATTTTTTACAATCCTGCTTTTGAGGATCATCGCATGTGGCGTATTTGCGGCAACCCCCGCAGGAACTGCAGCTGCCGCAGGTTCCGCATTGTCCTTTGTGTTTGATGACACTGCGTATCGCGATGCCTACGCAGATCGCCAGAATTCCGATGATTACATAATCAATGATATGCATACGAACCTCCGTAATTTAAATTAAAAGTCTGCCGATTTGATAAATTCCGCATGCAATCAACCATGCTGTCATAGTTTGAAATACCATGGCGGCGATCGCGTATTTTATATTGCCGAGTTCTCGTTTGATTGCCGCAAAAGCAGCCACACACGGCATATAGAGCAACGTAAAAGTTAAAAACGAGAATGCGGACAGTGGTGTAAATAAAAGCGATAGTGTAGCGGGCAGATCACCGGAGGTGCCTGCATTCATCAATATCGCAAAGGTACTGACTACTGTTTCTTTGGACATCAGCCCGGTAACAAGTGCTGTTGATGCCCTCCAGTCACCGAATCCCAACGGAGTAAAGATTGGGGCAATGATTCTGCCCAGCAGCGCAAGCATACTGTCTGCGCTGTCGGCAACCTCATTGATCCTGATGTCGAAACTTTGCAAAAACCAAATGACGATGGTTGCAATGAAAATAATCGTAAATGCTCTTTGTACAAAATCTTTTGCTTTTTCATACATATGCAGCAGAATCGTTTTTGCGGAAGGCAGGCGATAAGAGGGAAGTTCCATGACGAAAGGAATCGGATTTCCCTTAAATATCGTTTTTTTCAACAGCAATCCTACAATAACTGCGACAAACATTCCCATTAAATATAATGCGATCATGACAATTGCGCCATGTCTCGGGAAAAAGGCTGCGGTAAAGATTGCATAAATAGGAAGCTTTGCACTGCATGACATAAACGGTGCCAATAACATTGTCATTTTCCGATCTCTGTCACTGGAAAGTGTTCTGGTTGCCATAACAGCAGGTACCGTGCAGCCGAATCCGATCATCATAGGAACAAAAGAGCGTCCCGAAAGCCCGATTTTGCGCAGCAATTTATCCATTACAAATGCAACGCGTGCCATATATCCGCTGTCTTCCAATAAGGACAGAAAGAAGAACAATACCAGAATGATTGGAAGAAAAGAAAGCACACTGCCGACGCCGACAAATACACCATCGATAATCAAAGAATGAATGACAGGATTTAATCCGTAATTTGTCAACGCGGTATCTGTAAGAGATGTAATCCAGTCTATGCCGACAGAAAGCAAATGACTCAAACCGGAACCAATGATACCGAATGTAAGCCAAAATACCAAAGCCATGATGAGAACGAATAAAGGCAATGCAAGGTGCTTGTGTGTGAGCACTGAATCTATCTTGATAGAAATCAGTTGTTCGCGCGTTTCTGCTTTTTTATGTACCGTCTGTGATGCAAGTTCTTCAATATAAGAATAGCGCATATCGGCCAGAGCAGCATCTTTGTCAGTGCCAAGTGCTGTTTCCATCTCGTCAATGACGTGTTGCACAATATCAAGTTCATTTTCGCTCAGACGCAACTCATTGATTGTGATTGTGTCATTCTCCAAGAGTTTTGTTGCTGCGTAACGCACCGGCATATCGATTGCTGCTGCGTGATCTTCAATCATGGTTGCCAGTGAATGAATGGCACGATGAACCGCACCCGAACAGAAGTCCATATTCTTGGGTTTTACTTTGTGTTCGGCAGTATGGATTACTCTTGTGACAAGCTCATCAACACCTTGGTTTTTGCTTGCTGAGATTGGCACCACAGGGACACCAATCAATTCTTCCAATTCTTTTACATCAATGGAGTTCCCGGATGCGGTTACCTCATCCATCAGGTTCAGTGCGATGACAATAGGTAAATCCAGTTCAATTAACTGTAATGTGAGGTAAAAATTGCGTTCAATGTTGGTCGCATCGACGATATTGATAATCGCATCGGGACGTTCCTTCAGAAGCAAATCCCGCGTTACGATTTCTTCTGCCGTATAGGGGGAAAGAGAATAGATACCGGGCAGATCAATAATTGTGGTATTCTGAAATTTTTTTAAAACACCTTCTTTTTTCTCAACTGTTACACCGGGGAAATTGCCAACGTGCTGATTGGAGCCAGTGAGTTGATTAAACAGCGTTGTTTTACCGGAATTTTGGTTGCCGATTAATGCGAATATCATTTATTTTCTCCTGTTAAGTGCAATAACACTGTTTTGGTGTATAACGTAAGCTATGAATTTGAACCGAAATGACCGTGATGTCTTTGTTTCTTATGTCCTGCATGTCGGTGGCAGGACGTGCAATGATTAATATCGCAAGCATCCGTAATTTCTTCCGCTGTCTCGATATCGGTTGGAGTGATAAGAATATTTGCCGCATCATCCGAACGCAGTGTGAGTTCATATCCACGCAGATTGATTTCGATCGGATCTCCAAGCGGCGCAACTTTGCGTACATATATTTTTGTTTTGGGAGTCAATCCCATATCCAGAAGGCGACGTCGAAATGCTCCGTCTCCTTTGACGTTTGTGAT
>CAYUFL010000096.1:0-272 GCA_964444065.1 uncultured Lachnospiraceae bacterium | reverse complement strand
GAGTTTCATAATGATTGTTCTCCTACATGGTTAGCGATTGCTAACTAATATTAGTTTACCATTGCTAACTGCTCTTGTCAATAGTTGGTCGATAAAGATCATCAATATATGTGCAGATTGTATTTTAAGCTGTACGAAATTTGTATTGTATGGTATTATATCAAAAAAGAGATGAGTGAATAGTAGATGAAGAGAAGTAACAAAAAAACAGCGTGGGCAGTCCACGGTATCATAGGGACAATTTACGAAAAGCAAACTGAATACGGAAAAAA
>CAYUFL010000095.1:0-3186 GCA_964444065.1 uncultured Lachnospiraceae bacterium | reverse complement strand
AGTGCCCCCGAAGCATCTTCCAACGTCTTTTCGTTCTTGATCGCAAGCGGAGATTTCACGAGCAGGTAATCGGGTACGTCCAGTCCGAACAGTTTATAAACCGATATTTTCGTATTCGTGTCAAACTGATCCAAACCGTCCCCAAAACTTGCCGCCGTTGCCGCTTCTATCTGATCGCCTTTTGTGTATGTTTGGTTGACCGATTCCGCCTGCTGTTTCCATGCCAGACGCTGTTCGTAGAGCAGATTGTTCAGCGTCTCCTGCTGTCCCGGTTTTGCCACCCACTGGTCAAGGTCTTCGATGTAGGAACCCGCCGCATTCAGATCGTCTTCGATTGAAAAGAGAAGGCGGAGGATGCGCATATTCTCCATAATGAAGCCAATAAAAAAAGCCCCCGAAGAGGCTTAATTAAATATTGGCATCAATCAAAAAATACTTTGTATTTATAATCCTTAACTTCATCGATAATCGCACTAACCAATTCTTCCCGTTCCGATTCTCCGATTTCAATCGTTTCATACGGAGGCAACCATCGCATTGAATTTTTATCGGCATAGAAACCGTCTATTCCCAACTCTCCATCAAACCATGCAACCTTTTCTTTTATTTCAACTTTTATATGATCTCTTGTCCCTGTTATTTTCATCCTTGCTCACCTCGAAAAAATTACTGTTTCTTTTAACGTTTGAGGATCAATAATAATAATTTTTGTGACATTTTGATTCCTTTTCAACTCAGGAAGTTCTATAGAATTCCAAACCCCTTTGGGGTTGATACTATTACCAATTACGGCTCTCACTACACCTGTTGCCTGTTTTGCATAATCGGCAGATGACTTCTGCCAGATTTCCACAGAATTGGAATCATTAAGATTAAACTCAGGCATACGAATATTTTGACGATCCAATACCATTTCAAGTGTAACCCCGCCATTCTTTTTGGCAATATTTGCCGCAACATCCATTCCACCAATTCCGTTTGTATTTCCCGACCAAAAGAATGCTGTATCAGGTTTTGTTTTCAATAACGGTGCAATCTTCTCAATATCAATCAAACTACTCTTAGATTTTGCACTTTTTTCTTCCATAATTTTATCATCAAAGGTAACATCCTGCAATGGGTTCTGTTCCTCATGCAATGTGACATCCCCCAACCCCATCTCCTCCTGCAGTCTCATCACCGAACTGATCCGATTCTCCGATGTCTTTGTCTTGAGCGCTTCGCTCACATACCCCTTCACCTGCTTTTCCGTATACCCAAAATTCTTCAGACTTTCCGCATACTCCGAAACAATCTCTTCGTATGCCGCCTTCACTTCAGAAGCGTCCATCTTCTTTAAGCTTTCGAAAGTATGCAACTGGGGTTTGTCAGAAATAGCAGTTAAAACATTTCCGTCAGGCATCAATCCATTCTCCCGCATCACCTCCGCCGCATCCTGCATCGGCGTTGCGCTGTCTTTGTTGATCGCAACAAAAAAAACAGGCACAAAAGCGCCTGTTTCAAATAATATACTTGATTACTTTTCTTTCAACTCGGTTATTTCACAATAATTTATTTGATGTTTTTTTAGTACCGAAAGAGCATGCTCCGATACGACTAAATATCTTGTGTTTGAAAAACAGAAGTCATCGCCCGACCAGTTTTTAAAGCCAGTATTTCCTTTATCCACAAATACCGATCCCGTAGGAATCAATTGCATACCAAACGGAGGCGTTTTCGCTTGCGGGTTTATATCATAAAATTGTTCATTTAATGATATTTCGATATCACGCATCTGATATCCTGTCAAATCTGATGCTTGAATATCTCTCGCTAGTATATCCGTCACAACGAAACATGGTGTCGCTTCTATCAGTTCATCTCCCAACCACCCATAGAATTCATATTCTAAATGAATCACATTCATTCCTTTGTCATACTCTGTATTCTCCCCTTTCCCGCCTGCCACTTCAGGTTCCAATAAATATAACATCATTTTTCACCTCTATCCAATTTAATTGAAGGATTGAACATATGTCCGAATTTTTTATCTATTTCTTTTGCTTTTTGATAAAATTGTTCTCTCGTCGGGTTTGGATATTCTCTATAAAATCTATTCCATTCGATCCTTATTTTAGATAAATGAATGTCTGAATTGATTTCATTTGGGATACCTCTCAAATTTTCCAACTTATTTATTTCTTCAACCGTAAAACGAGCTACATCATTAAATTCGTTAAGTACCCTTTGCTCTATCGCATGATGAACGACCACTTTCCCCTCAGTTTCAGGATATTGTTCAAAGAACACCTTTCGATAATCGATTTTGCTTGTTCTGACATTTGTTGCACTTGGTTGTATTTTATCATTCAAATCAGCGTTCTGCAACTCGTTATCAGTATGTTGAATATCAACTCTTTCGTTATCCACCCCCATCTCCTCCTGCAATCTCACAATAGAGCTTCTCTGATTCTCAATCCCCTTCGTCTTTATCGCTTCATCGACATAACCGTTCACCTGATCATTCGTAAAGCCGAACTTCTTCAAACTTTCCGCATACTTCTCAACAATCTCTTCGTATGCCGCTTTCACTTCAGAAGCGTCCATCTTCTTTAAGCTTTCTAAAGTATGCAACTGGGGTTTGGCAGAAATAGCAGTTGAAACATTTCCGTCAGACATCATCCCCATCCCCTTCATCACCTCCGCCGCATCCTGCATCGGAGTTGCGATGTCCTTGTTGATCGCAATGCTGCTGTCGGCATTCATCGTCGTTTCTCCGTCGGTAAAGACCACATTCCCTTTTGTCAATAGGCTCAAATCCTGCGCCAATCGGATGTTGCGCTCGGATACGCCCATGCTCTCCCCGCTCTGCCGCACGTTCCCCATCATGGTATTCAGCCTTGTGGTTGTATTGACATCGACAATCGTGTCCGATCCTCCTCCCAGGATTCCGCCCGTAAAAAACGCCACCATTGACTGATACAGATCATCCGCCGTCAGCCCGATCGGGTTGTTCGCAAAGGTGTACTCTTCCCCGTCAAAGGAGATATTTTCGATGATCGGACTGATGAGATTCTCTGCCAGTTCTTCGACGAACTCTCCCGTACCGCTTGAGAGGAAGGCTGTGACGGCGGTGCCCGCCGTTTCGTTTTTAATGACCTTTCCGATGGCTCCGCTGAACGTATCTTTTAACTTCGCGCTCAGATT
>CAYUFL010000094.1:531-3243 GCA_964444065.1 uncultured Lachnospiraceae bacterium | reverse complement strand
TGATACAAAAGACGGTACGGGTGTCAGAGATTACATCCATGTCTGCGACTTGGCGGACGGTCATCTGGCGGCATTAAATAAACTTAAAACAAACTGTGGTCTTGTCACGTATAACCTCGGAACAGGAATCGGTTATTCCGTATTGGATATTGTGCATACATTCGAAGACTCAAACAAAGTCAAAATACCATATGTGATTGATCTGAGACGCAGCGGTGATATTGACGAATATTTTGCAGACCCTCAAAAAGCATATATTGAAATGGGCTGGGCAACAACACGAAGCCTTGCTCAAATGTGCACGGACTCTTGGAACTGGCAAACAATCAATCCCAACGGGTATGCGTAAACATACAAAAAACATTATAAACGTGCGTTGGCTTTACTTCCCTTTTTGCGTAATTTACACTTGATTTTCAATATGGAAATCGATATAATAGTAAAGCAGTCGGGGTGTGGCTCAGCTTGGTAGAGCGCTTGAATGGGGTTCAAGAGGCCGGAAGTTCAAATCTTCTCACTCCGACCATGTAAAAAATAAACTGTCAGTCAAAAATGGCTGGCTTTTTTGTTTCCTTCTAATATTTTCCTTACGAAAGCCGATAAATACAATAAGGAATTCATTGAAGAGGTTAATATAATGAAAATCGAGTCAAGTTCGGTTTCGATGAACAGCTCTCATGTTTTGGTATCAACAAAGAAAGAGACAGAAAGTCTGAAAGTCTGGAGCGACAACAAAAGCGCGGAGAAACCACTCAACGCACAAATGAATCAATTAAACATCGACAAGGATACAAAAACTGAAGTAATTACAAACGCGACAACATCCTCTCAGGCATCCGATCAAGCTGAAGGGAATACTATGTTTGCCCTCAATGAACATGATAAGTTGAAAATCAAACTGATCGAAGCATTTATGAGCAGTCTGACAGGGAAAAAATTCCATATCAAACTTCCGACTGAAATAACTGTTCATTCGGGTGCATCAGAGCAAACCGTTTCCATGCAGCAGCCGCAACAACAACGTGCGGGATGGGGATTGATATACAACAGGAGTGCGGAAATAACAGAGAGCGAGAGTACTTCTTTTCAAGCAACTGCATCTATTTTGACACAGGACGGAAAATCAATCAGTCTGAATATTTCCATGTCGTTGCAACGCGAAAAGACGCAGTCTCAAAGTCTCACTGTAGTCGCAGGAGATGCACTGATTGATCCGTTGGTGATGAATTTTGACAGTACGGCTGTTAATTTATCGGATCAGAAAGTTTCATTTGATTTAAACAGCGACGGTACCGAAGAACAGATTACCTTTTTGGGAAAAGGAAGCGGATTCCTTTCCCTTGATAAAAATAAAAACGGCATCATTGATGACGGTACTGAATTGTTTGGCACACAAAGCGGAAACGGATTTCGAGATCTTGCCAAATATGATCAAGACAGTAACGGATGGATAGATGAAAACGATACTATATTTGACCAACTGCAAATATGGACAAAAGATGCTGGCGGAAATGATTATCTGGTAGGCTTGGCTGCAAAAGGAGTAGGCGCAATTTATTTGGGGAGCGCTGCGACGGAATTCTCAATGAATAATATGGGCGAATTGGATGCGCAAATACGCAAAACCGGAATTTTCCTCAATGAAGATGGAACAGCCGGAACTATCCAGCACGTCGATTTTGCAATTTAACAGATAAAACGGTTGATGCACAACCGTTTTTTTTATTCCTCCGAAAAAAATTCATCCACTGCATCAGCAATTGCGGTTGCAAGCGCAAGTTGGTTTTCACTGAGCTGTATTGCCGCGCTGTCCTGCGGATTCGACATAAATCCAGCTTCTACCAACACCGCGGGCATATCTGCATAGCGTAATACACGATATTCCTCATCCACGACATTTGATACACGTTCAGAAGAATAGGGTGTCATATACTCCAATGAAAGCATACTGTCAAAGATCAGATTCGCAAGCTGCTCGGAATCTGCCGCTGCCCCGCAGGGTGTCTTATCGATTATTTTATAAAAATCTTCGTTACTGTTGATTTCAAAGGTCACGGTTCCGTCTGTTATTGTTTTAATCGTGTAGGAATCCCCTTCCTCGTCCCATTCGTTGCGCTCAGAAACCAAATCGTATTCTTTTCCGTTGTAACGTACAACAATATCATCCGAGTCCAGATTTACTTTATAACTGCTGTAGAAAACCCTGTATCCCTGAGGATTTTCATACCCGTTTGAATCATGATGGATACTGATAAATAGATCGGCGCCTGCGGCGTTCGCTGCTTTGGGGCGATCATCCAAAGACATGTATACATTATCGACTGGTTCTTTCGTAAACATGATCTCATATCCGCGCTGTATTAAAATTTCGGCCAGGTAGTTTGATACAGCGTTGTTCATAACACACTCATGTGTTCCGTCAATCGTTTGATAGCCCTGCTCGATTCCCGGACCGCCGTGCCCTGGATCGATTGCAATCAAGATCGGATCGTTCGGTTGCAATAACGGTAAGCCTTTCCATAAAAAAATTGCCATTAAAATCAAAACAAGTACAGCTGCCGTTCTCCACGGTTTCATAGGGACATCTTCTAAACCGTGGTGAAGTGGGTGGTATGTATCGGCAGACAGTGGATTATTCGCTGTCTGTCGTTTACCGTTTATGCTACTTCTATTGCTGCTTGAGGTTCAACTTGTTCTTCTGTTTACGGTTCA
>CAYUFL010000094.1:0-521 GCA_964444065.1 uncultured Lachnospiraceae bacterium | reverse complement strand
GTAGTCTGTGAAGATTCTTCTGTCTGCGGTTCAATCACATTATCCAGCAATCCAATATCCCGGTAGTAGATATTGATTTCCTGCATAGCGGTGCGTGACCATTTTTCTGTGCGTTCACCGACTTCTACTCGCTCAATAAATAGATGTAAGATTTCAGCAGTGAGTTCATTGATTTCTATATACTGCTTCGCCTTGTCAATAAAGGCACTCGCATTGCTGACCGAAGCTTTTAACCGTTCCAGATCGTTTTCCTTTTTCGGGATTGTGGTCTGGATTTCTTTTTGCTCGGTCAGGTAGTCATCACTGAGCTTTCGGAACACCTCATTCGGAATCTTCCCCAGCACATTGTCCTCATACAGCCTTTTGAACAAAGCGGTCAACTCAGCATCCCTGCGTTTGAGATTTTCCAACTCTCGCTCGGTCTGAGCAATTTCTCTGCGGATTTCAGCACTGTTCTTCTGGGTAATGTGCTTGGCGAACAGAAATTCATTCTGCCTTGCATAGTGTGTCACCCTGCGGAG
>CAYUFL010000093.1:0-3436 GCA_964444065.1 uncultured Lachnospiraceae bacterium | reverse complement strand
CCGCGTTACAGTGGCGGGTCCGCATAGGATTTGCACCTATTTCCCTATTCTCCCAAGCGTGAGCCGGGGCACCTAAATTTTTTCTCATTATAAACGATGCCCCTTTACTTTGTCAACCGGAAAACCAATAATTGCAATTATTTGCAAAAGAATGTTTTAAGACGATGTATTCATTGCATGATATATACATGCGTGAGCATTTTAATTTCCGATTTTCTTTGCTAAAAAAGATTGTGATAACAAATTTATATCAGTTCTTCCAATTCTTTCAGCCATAATGCAGATGATGCATCGCTCGGCATGCGCCAGTCCGCACGGGGCGAAAGCGTAACCGAACCGACCTTCGGACCATCAGGCATACAGCTGCGTTTGAACTGCATCGCAAAGAAACGTTTGTAAAATACTTTCAGCCACGACAGAATCGTCGCACTGTCGTATACTTCATTGAAAGCGTAACATGCCAATCGATACACTTTCTTCGGCGGGAATGCACGCCTCACGACATGATAAAGGAAAAAATCGTGAAGTTCATACGGACCGACCAGCTCTTCGGTTTTCTGCGAAATCATTCCATTCTTTGCCGGCAACAATTCGGGCGAAACAGGCGTATCGAGAATATCAAGAAGCACCTCCCGTTCCTTTTCGCTTTCGGCAACGTCCGCTGCATATCGTACGATATGGCGCACCAATGTTTTGGGTACGGACGCATTCACCCCATACATGGACATATGATCACCGTTATAGGTTGCCCAACCGAGTGCGGATTCGGACAGATCCCCTGTACCGACCACGATACCATTCGCCTGATTGGCAATATCCATCAGCACCTGTGTACGCTCTCTTGCCTGTGTATTTTCATATGTCACATCGTGTTTTTCTTTGGGATGTTTGATATCTTCAAAATGCTGCAGTACGGCTGCGGTGATATCAATCGTGCGAAAATCCACACCCAATATTTCACAAAGCTTCTGCGCATTATTCTTCGTGCGCTGCGTCGTACCGAAGCAAGGCATTGTTACAGCAATGATTTTCTTTCGGTCTTTGCCGAGCGCATCCATCGCTCTTACGCAAACAAGTAAAGCAAGGCATGAATCAAGCCCTCCCGAAATTCCGATCACCACGCTGTCACATCCGATGTGCTTCACTCTTTTTTTCAGCCCTGCCGACTGCATCGATAGAATCATTTCGCAGCGCTGTGCGCGGTCTGCTTCGTTCGAGGGTACAAAAGGTGTCATTGCATAATATCTGCTCAATTTGGTTTGCGCAGGTTCAAGACGGAATCCGATTGTCAGATAGTCTCCTTCGTTCGCAGAATGAAATGTTGTCAGTCTTCTGCGTTCATAAGCAAGAAAATCAACATCGATTTCGCTTACGATCATCCCTCCGTGAAACGGTTTCTTCTCCGAGAGCAAACTCCCGTTCTCGGCGATAAGATTATGGGCGGCGAACACCATGTCGGTTGTCGATTCGCCTTCTCCTGCATCCCCATAAATATAGCCGCACACAAGACGTGCAGACTGACCTGTCACCAAATCTCGGCGATAATCTTCTTTTGCGATGATTTCATCGCTTGCCGAAAGATTTGCGATCACGGTGGCACCTGCGCACGCATGAGAAACAGACGGCGGGTTCGGCACCCAGACATCTTCGCAAAGTTCTGCAGCAAAAGTAAAGTTGGGCATATTTTCGCAGGAAAAGAGTAATTTCGTTCCAAACGGGCAATCCACCCATCCGACTGTAATCGCTGAATTTTCTTCCGGTGCGGCAGTAAAATGTCGCTGTTCGTAAAATTCGGAGTAGTTCGGCAGGTATGTTTTCGGCACGACCCCCAGCAGTTTGCCGTGATAGATGACGACTGCGCAATTATACAATTTGCCGTCCTTTACAAGCGGCGCACCCGCAAGCACGAGCATATTGTACGATTCGGACGCCTGCATCAAAGACAGCACCGCTTCTTTTGCACCTTCCAGCAACGTGTTCTGCAAAAAAAGATCTCCGCAGGTATATCCGCACACACACAGTTCTGGCAGTACAAGCAGCTTTACCCCTGCAAGTTCCGCTTCCCGCATCGAGATGAGAATCTGCTCGGTATTATATACGCAGTCAGCAACCCGAATTTCAGGCGAGGCCGCAGCCACTTTGAGAAAACCGTCTTTCATATTGGCTCACATTCCTTTGTTTTTGTATTTTCATTATAGCGGTTTGTGCTTTCAATTACAAGATTCAGCTAAAACTGCATATACAAGCAAAACCGCCCTAACGGACGGTTTGATTTCGATACTGACAAAACTGCGATATTTCCCGGCAAATTATTTCATATGATGTGCAAGCACGTCATCGAGAATGGAAATACACCTATTGATATCTTCTTCCCCGATAATCAGAGGAGGTACAAATCGGATGATATTCTCTCCTGCATTGACAAGGAGCAGTCCTTTTTCGATACAAGCAGAAATAATCTCTTTTACTGCAACGGAACATTCCATGCCGAGCATCAGCCCGACACCGCGCACATCTTTCACAATTTCATATTTGTCTTTCAGCACTTCCAGTTTGCTTTTCAGCAACAATCCCTGTTTTTTCACGTTCTCAAGTATATTTTTCTCTGCGATTTCCGTCAATACAGCTTTTGCTGCCGTTGCGGCAAGCGCATTTCCGCCGAACGTACTTGCGTGACTGCCGGGCTCGAATGCTTTCTCTGCTTTCGTGTTTGCCAGCATTGCTCCGATCGGAAATCCGCCGCCGAGTCCTTTTGCCATCGCCACCGCATCCGGTTTTACACCGTAATACTCATATGCAAAAAGACTTCCCGTTCTGCCGATTCCGCACTGCACTTCATCAAACAGCAGCAGGATATCTTTCTCTTCGCAAAGTTTTCTCACGCTTTGAAGGTATTCTTTGCCTGCGGGCAAAATTCCGCCTTCCCCCTGAATCGGTTCAAGCAGAATCCCGCATACCGTGTCATCGGTTTCGGAAAGAAGCGCGTCGAAATCATTAAACGGCACATGCACGATATTCGGCACAAGACCGCCGAGATTCTGCTGATATTTCAACTGTCCCGTGGCGCTGACGGCACCGTATGTTCTGCCGTGAAACGAATGCATCATGGCAATGATTTTGGACGGCTGCCCTGCTTTGAATTTCGCTCCGTACATTCTTGCCAGTTTCAGACAAGCCTCCACTGCTTCGGCTCCGCTGTTGCAGAAAAAGACCTTTTCGAATCCACTCAGCGAAGTCATCATTTCCCCGAGTTCTACGGCCGGAACGTTGTAGTACAGATTCGAAACATGAAACAGCAAATCAATCTGCGCCTTCAGCGCATCATTGAGCGCTTTGTTTGCGTATCCCAACGAATTGACCGCGATACCGCTGACAAAATCGAGATAGTCCTTCCCGTCCGCATCGGTTAAATTAACCCCGTTGCCTTTTACAAAAG
>CAYUFL010000092.1:0-3444 GCA_964444065.1 uncultured Lachnospiraceae bacterium | reverse complement strand
GATTTTCGCCATGTCTTCTTCGCTTTTTGAGATCAGCTGTTCCACAGTGTGGATGTCCGCTCTTCTCAAGCAGTTGCTTGATCTGACGGAAAGTTCCAGCTCTTCGATGGACATTTCAAGTACTTTTTCTTTTTCGTTTTCTTCCCGTTCTACCATCAAAGACATATTGTGCAAATTCTCATTCAGCTCAATGAAGAGCTGGAAATGATCGTTCAACACTTTTGATGCTAGCGACACAGATTCTTCCGGCGTGATTGTACCGTTTGTCAAAACTTCCAATGTCAGCTTATCATAGTCTGTAACGTTGCCAACACGGGTATTTTCAACCGTGAAGTTAACCTTGCGTACGGGAGAAAAGATAGAATCAATCGGAATTGTGCCGATCGGCATATCTTCCTTTTTGTTTTTCTCAGATGACGTATAGCCACGACCGGTTTCAATAACCATTGTCATGTTCAGTTCTGCGCCTTTCATCAGGAGTGCAATGTGTGCATCCGGATTAAGCACTTCTACGTCAGCATCGGCAACGATATCTGCCGCGGTTACTTCTTTTTCACCCTGCGCCTGAATATAAACTGTTTTTGGTCCGTCGTCATATACTTTGAAAACAACTCTTTTCAGGTTCATGATAATTTCCAACACATCTTCGGCAACGCCTTCAATCGTGGAAAATTCATGCAAAACACCATCGATTTTCACGCTGGTAATTGCCGAACCGGGAAGGGACGAAAGCATAATTCTGCGCAAGGAATTGCCCAGAGTCGTTGCATAACCGCGTTCCAGCGGTTCAACAACGAATTTGCCGAAAGTCCTGTCGGGAGTAACCTCGGTTATGTCTATATTTGGTTTTTGAAATTCTAACATTTAACCCCTCCATATATTACATAATAACCGCAACCGAAGAAATGGAGAATCTTATTTTGAATACAACTCGACAATTAAGTGGTCCTCAATAGGAATTTCTATATTTGCTTTGGTCGGTGCGGAAAGAACCGTTCCTACCATTTTTTCGAAATCAACCGAAAGAAATTCCGGGATTACTTTGCTGGAATTGGTCTCAATAATTTCCGCAAATTTCGGCGACTTTTTCGAGCCGTCTTTGATTTTGATCACCTGTCCTGGTTTTACCTGATAAGAAGAAATATTGACTTTGTTGTCATCAACCGTAAAATGGTTGTGTAAAACAAGCTGTCTTGCTTCTTTTCTGGAATCGGCAAAGCCCATTCTGTAAACGATGTTGTCCAAGCGTGATTCCAAAAGTGTGATCAAATTTTCGCCCGGAGCACCGGGTTTGCGTTCTGCTGTGTCAAAATAATTTCTGAACTGTTTTTCAAGAACGCCATAAATGCGTTTTGCTTTTTGTTTTTCTCTTAACTGAATGCCGTATTCGCTCATTTTCCCGCTCTTTTTCCCGTGTTGTCCGGGAGCGCTTTGTCTGCGGGTGAGAGCACATTTATCGGAATAGCATCTTGTACCTTTGAGGTAAAGCTTTTCCTTTTCTCTGCGGCACAATCTGCAAGATGCGTCGGTATATCTCGCCATGTACTGTTTGTACCTCCGTTTTTCTCATTCATTTTATTCGCATGCTGCGCATGCTGAACGGTTTGTGAAGCTTCTGCTCAAATTCAAGCAGATAAGTGGTCAGACTCTTCTGCGTTTCGGCGGTCTGCAACCATTGTGCGGAATGGGTGTTACATCTTTGATTGAGATAACTTCCAAACCGGCAGCCTGCAATGCTCTGATTGCAGCTTCGCGTCCTGATCCGGGACCTTTTACAAACACATCCACGGTTTTGAGTCCGTGTTCCATTGCGCGTTTTGCGGCTTCTGCAGCTGCAGTCTGCGCAGCAAACGGTGTGCTTTTTCTGGATCCTTTAAATCCGAGTTCGCCGGCACTTGACCATGCAAGCACGTTGCCCGCTACATCGGACAAAGTCACAATCGTATTGTTAAAGGACGAACGGATATGGGCATGTCCTTTTTCTATATTCTTTTTGACTTTTTTCTTTCTTGTTCGCACTACTTTTTTCGCAGCCAAATTATATCCTCCTTAGTCTGTGATCAATCTTATTTCTTTGATTTTTTGCCCACAGTCTTTTTGGGTCCCTTGCGGGTTCTTGCATTGGTTTTCGTCTTTTGTCCTCGAACCGGAAGACCTTTTCTGTGTCTGATTCCTCTGTAACAGCCGATTTCCATCAGACGTTTGATGTCAAGGGAAACTTCGCGTTTCAGATCGCCTTCCACAGTATAAGAGTTGTCAATAACTGAACGCAACTGGTTGACTTCGGCTTCGGTCAGATCTTTGACTCGAGTGTCGGGGTTAACCCCGGCTTCGGCAAGGATTCTGTTGGATAGGACTCGCCCGATGCCGTAAATATATGTCAAACCGATCTCAACTCTTTTATCTTTCGGAATATCTACGCCGGCAATTCTCGCCATTGGTTTATGCACCTCCGTTAATAATTCAATGTAAAGTTGTCATTTGCTGAAACAACCATCTGTTGCTATTGGCTATATTAGCAAATAACAATCGTGTATATGATCATAGGAAAAGCTAGTGTCGTTGCACTCAGCCGCACTTTTCCTCTGTTTTCTTTAGCCCTGCCTCTGTTTGTGTTTCGGATTTTCGCAAATGACCATCACTCTGCCTTTGCGTTTGATGACTTTGCATTTTTCGCAAATCGGTTTCACGCTCGGTCGTACTTTCATTTTCGTTTCCTCCCTGTTACTTAGTTACTTATTTCCTTTATCCCGCCATACAATTCGTCCTTTGGTCGGATCATATGCGGAAAGCTCCAACACTACTTTATCGCCCGGTAAAATTTTGATATAGTTCATTCGAAGTTTACCGGAAATGTGCGCCATCACTTCGTATCCGTTACTCAATTTCACTTTGAAGGTAGTATTCGGTAAAGCTTCCGTAACAATGCCTTCCACTTCGATATAATCGCTTTTGCTCAATTGACATCCCTCTCTTTTTTCTCGGTGATCTCTTGATATGATATTAAAACTCGCTTCACAAGTTCATCCGAAACTTGTCCGTTATTGTTCAACGCTTCGGCAATCTCCTGCGAAATGCAGTTTGTTTTCGCGACATGTTTGAGCTTTTTGAGTTTCGGTTTTTCGGTTTTTCGGCTCCGTCCGTCTGTCAAATAAACAAATGATTCCTTTTCAAAACCGACAACCACCATCCATTTTCCGCGATCCCGACCTGCCTTGGTACGAACAATCTGTCCCAATTGTACTGATCCATCCAACTGCTGCACCTCTATAGTAAAGTCAGGATTCTCGGCTCTGCATCAGTAATCGCAACCGTGTGCTCATAATGTGCAGAAAGAGATCCGTCTGCCGTTTTTACTGTCCAGTGATCCGGCATCAGCTTCGTACGGTATGTTCCGATATTAATCATCGGTTCAATTGCAAATACCATTCCTTCAGTAATTCG
>CAYUFL010000091.1:0-3559 GCA_964444065.1 uncultured Lachnospiraceae bacterium | reverse complement strand
ATCCTGATCGGAACAAACACGCTTCATAAAGTAGCGGAAGAAGTGCAAGCGCAGCTGAAGGTACCGCTCGTTCATATTGCATCCGTGACGGCAGACGCGCTGGTGAAAGACGGCATCCAAAAAACCGCACTGCTGGGCACGCGGTTTACGATGGAACAGGATTTTTTTACAGCCAAATTAAAAGAACGCGGCATTGACGTACTGATCCCAAGCGAAACCGACAGAGAGATCATCAACAACGTCATTTTCGGAGAACTGTGTCTCGGGAATATTTCCGATCGTTCCAAAAAAGAATTCCTGCGTATTGTCGAAGAACTGGCAAAGCAGGGTGCGCAGGCGGCAATTCTCGGATGTACGGAGATCGGGATGCTGATCGGACAAAGCGACACCGAAGTACCGCTTTACGACACAACGGTGATTCATGCCAAAAGCGCGGTTGCGTTCGCATTGCGGGAATAAGATTCGTTTAATATATAAAATATTTACATATTGTTAAATACAGATTTTTGAAAAGACTTCATTGATGAAGTCTTTTTTGCAATGATCCTTTCGAGCGGCTGACCACTGAAAACAATACATATCATCGCGCATATCCGTCTGAAATCGGTAAAATAGCCAGCTTTATTGAAAATAATATACAAGATACGATATTTCGTTTATAATAAAGGAAACCGACTTAAACGAAAAGAGTGTTGTTATGGATGCCGGTGTGTTTATTTTGATTTATCTGGTCGTTTCTATGATGGTTTGCCTGTCCTGTTTTTATCTTGCGGTATTCCGTAAGAAAAAGCACCTGATTTTGTTTACGCTGTCATTTCTGGGCTTTTGTGCCAGCGGCGTCATGCTTGCGCTGCAAAATAACAGCAATATCGTTGCGAGCGTATTGTTCGGCAATCTGTTCACATGTGTGGCCATTTTGCTGCTGCATGCTTCTTTTCGGTCATTTTTCGATGATCTTCCGCTTTTTCCGAAACGGTCTGCAATTTACCCCGTCGTATTGATTGCCATTTGTTTGGGCACGACCCTGATCCATTACAACCTGATTCTCCGATCAATCGGGCTGGGTCTGTTCTACACCTGTATGTTTCTTGATCTGCTTTTCTATCTGCGAAAAAGAATATTAGTGTTGGAGAAGAAGGTGCATATCCTGCTCTGTACCTCCGTAATCGCAAACATCCTCTCTTATATCATGCGGGTGATTTTTGTCGTGCTGACCATGAATCCGAATGCACCGCGCTTTTCGGGAGGACTGCTGAACAATTACGTCCTTGCCTCCTATGTTATTACTTCCCTCTTGTGGTTCGAATCGATCATTTTGCTGGATGATTCCGAGCTGATAGAGAAAACCATGCGCAGTGAAGAAAAATATCGGCTGTTGGCAGAATCCGCATCAGAAGTCATATGGGTCATGAACGCGTCTCAAAATAAACTGACCTATATGAGCCCGTCCATTACTGCAATGCGCGGGTACAGTCCGCAGGAAATGATGCAGATGCCGATCCGCGAAGTCCTTGTAGGAAAATCCTACGACATTCTGAGCGAAGAAATCAAGGCATTGCTTGCCGACGGGGTTGAAAATCCCGAGAAACAGCAGACAAGATATGTGGAAATTCAACAACCACACAAAGACGGGGGAAAGGTTTGGGTGGAGATTTCGCTGCGTTATCGGATCAATGATGCGCGCGAAATTGAAATTCTCGGAATCAGCAGGAATATCAACGAACGCAAGCTGGATGAAGAAAAGATCGAATATCTGAATACGCATGACGCACTCACCGGATTATGGAACCTGAATGCGCTGCGCTCGCTTTACGGCGAACAGGATCTATCCAAGAACAATCTTTCGGTGATTTTTCTGGATATTGACAATTTCCGTATGATCAATGATGCGCTTGGACATACCGCGGGAGATCAGATGATCGCAGAAATCGCATCCAAACTGAACACCTGCGTCGGCACACGGGGAAAAGTGTTCCGAAACAACGGCGATGAATTTATTGTGGTAACCGACCTAAAAGATTCGCAGCGGGTTCTACAGCTTGCCGAAGAAATCAAGCAAACGGTTTGCGCACAGATTCTGATTGAGCACCGTACTTTTTTTCTGACAGCCAGCATCGGTATATGCGGCGGAAGTTCCTGCGAAACATTGGAACAAGCAATCAAATATGCCGATGCGGCAATGTTCATTTCAAAGAAGACAAAGAATACCGTAACGTTCTACAAACCGTCTTTCAATCAAGCAAAAACGCGTGAAATGATCATTGAAGAAGATCTCCGCAGCGTGACACAGAATAATGGACTGACTCTGCACTACCAGCCGATTGTCGATATCCGAACAGGAGAAATCACGCGGGCAGAAGCACTGATACGATGGAATCATCCGCAACTCGGGCTGATTCCTCCGGGGGATTTCATCGCTATCGCCGAGAAAACGAAAACGATCATACCGATCACCAACTGGATTATCGAGCAGGTTTGCAAGCAGATCAACGAATGGAAGCGCGAAGGGCTCTCAGAGATGTCGGTCGGGATCAACCTGTCCGCAGTATACATAGAAAGCAGCAGCGAATTGTTCGCATCCAATATATCGGAGATCATTCGAAATCATAAGCTTGATTCGGCAGCGGTGAATTTCGAGATTACAGAAACCACCGTTATCCAGAATATGGAAGCGATCAAACCGCTCTTTGCCAAACTTCATCGCCGCGGGATCGGTTTGTCACTCGATGATTTCGGCACAGGGTATTCCTCACTTGGTTACGTAAAGGATATTCCTCTTTCCGATATCAAGATGGATCGGATGTTTATACAAATGCTCGATCAGGAAGAAAAACAACAAACCATTGTTCAGGGAATGATTTCCATTGCACACGGACTGGGCATGCAGGTCGTTGCGGAAGGCGTAGAAACAGCCGAACAGGCAACCATCCTCAACCGCCTCCATTGCGATTTTATCCAGGGATACTATTTCAGCAGACCGGTCGTCGCAGATGCCTTGCTCGAATACATCCGCTCCGGAGATGCGAAAAAGAAGCTGGACGCGCTGAATTCAGATGAGATCATGCACTGACGGCGAGACTCCTTTTCCCTCAGACTGCCCTATATTGAAACACCCTGTGTCATATTCTGTTTCGTTTTTTCAGACTAAGTTTGGTGAACGGCTTCTTCGGAAGCCGTTTTTTTATTCGCAAACGGCAACAGCGCAATCAATAGCATCGCCGAGGCGATCAGCCACAGTCCGCCCGTCCCGAACGATTCGGGCAGCAGCTTTGAACATACAGACGCCGCAACAATACCGAGCTGCAGCACAAACGACTGCATCGAAAGCATCGACGCACGGTTTTCTGCACGCAGACGTTCATGAATGATTGTGCCCTCCGATACGTTCGCGATCCCGAAAAAGAAATAAATCAGACAAAACGCGCAAAAAAATAAATACGGACTGACAGAAACAGCACTGATGCCCAATGACAAAACCATCCCTATCCTGCCAAAAAGATACACGCGCCGCGTATCGCCCTTCGCACGCAGCAAGCGCTCGGAAAGTAAATTGCCTGCC
>CAYUFL010000090.1:3149-3584 GCA_964444065.1 uncultured Lachnospiraceae bacterium | reverse complement strand
TTCGAATTTAAAGTCAATAATATTATATAGGATTTGTTAAATTATTCTTATTTACTATGTAAACATAAAATTTCCTTTTTCAATTTAGTGCATATTGTGTTTTATTTACTAAAATATGGCGAAAAGAAAGAATACCGCTAAAAACGGTATTCTTTCTTTCCTATCCTCAGACAAACGGAATGTGTATGACAAAAATACTTCCCTTCGGCTGATTTGGTTCAAACAGGATATCGCCGCCGATCGCTTGCAGATTGGATTTGGCGATATACAGCCCAAGCCCCTCACCTTCCCCCGCGGCAGAGCTGCCTCTGCGATACGCCTCAAACAGACAAGGGATATCATCCGTCGCTACACCTGCGCCGTCATCCGCAATCCGCAGAATTGCGCTCGCGCCGCTCTTGAGCTGCACATAGGCGACGGGGACTTCGCCGGCAT
>CAYUFL010000090.1:2712-3139 GCA_964444065.1 uncultured Lachnospiraceae bacterium | reverse complement strand
AGGATACAATGACATGTCCGCCCGCCTGTGTATATTTACAGGCGTTCGTCAATACATTGTAAAGTGCCTGACTGAGCAGATATCGGTCTGTACTGAGCATGAGTTTCTCTTGTGGGCACTGCACCTGCAGTGCGATTGATTTTTTGTCAAACTGGATTTGAAGCCCAGCTGCGATCTGCCCGATCATCTTTGTGAGATCAAATGACTCCGCCTGCGTTTTCTGCACATCCTGCCTCGCATCATCAATCAACCCGTCGATATCGGAGATAATCTCGGTAAGCGTTTGAATCTGTTCATTGCGGATCTTGATTTCTTCCGCATACTGCAATAATGGCATTCCGAATCAAAACAATCGGATATCTATTTGCAAACTCGGGAAATAGCGGTTGACGAACGGATGCGGTTTGAGTACAATAAGAGGAATCAA
>CAYUFL010000090.1:0-2702 GCA_964444065.1 uncultured Lachnospiraceae bacterium | reverse complement strand
AACGGCGCGGAACGAAGGAGCAGGGCATGAAAGAATCAACCAAATTCCAGACCTATCAGTTCAAAGGCATCAAGACAGTCATTCTCTATATCATTGTATTGCTGGTGATTCTGGCTGCCGCAACCGGATGGAATCTTTCCAATGCGGCAACACCTTCGGAAACGCAGGAGCACTGGATATTGTTCCTGATCTGTTTTGTCCTTTGTGATATTGTGCTGGTATACATCGGCAGAATGCCGCCTTGGGTGAGTTTCACGCAGGACGGAATTTTCACCAAGGGATTTTACAGATCCAAATTGTCGCTGAAATGGGACGAAATACGGGAAGCAGGGGTCTTGATTTCAGAACGGGGACATCACCTGCCGTTTCTGTATCTGACCAAAGACAAGCTGACAAGCGAACAACGCGCGGACATCAATATTTTGTCCACGATGAAAAACACAGTCACACTGCATGCAACACCCGAAATGATCAAAGAACTGCGCAATTATTATACGGGCGAGATCGAAAAAGAAGTATTGATATCATCCAAGACCCGATAACGGCAGAAACGAGATAACCATGAAATTTACAGTACGGGAAGCAGTGGAAGACGATCTGCCTCAGCTGCTTGAATTATACGAACAGCTTCATCCGGAAGAATCATTCTCCGTAAACGAACGGACAGAGGCTGTCTGGCAGAAGATTCTGTCGAATAAACATCATGTCGTATTGATGGGCTGTATCGGGGATCGCATTGTATCCTCCTGCCATTTGGTCATCATAGACAACATTACGCACGGAAACAGACCGTATGCCGTGATCGAAAACGTCATTACGGACGAACGCTACCGCGGCAAGGGCTACGCCACGCGCCTTTTGAACTATGCGAAAGCCTCCGCACAGCATGCACACTGCTACAAAATGATGCTGATGACCTCGTCAAAAGAAGAAAACACACTGAATTTCTACAAGCTTGCGGGCTTTAACGGGCACGACAAAACAGGCTTTGTGCAGTGGCTGGAGTAAGAGAAACGTAACCAAAAGAAGCATGACTACTGCCATGCTTCTTTTTTGATTCTCTTATCTGTTTTCTCATTGCAGCGCGTCCGAAAAATATTCCTTCAGTCTGCGGTGTGTTTCTTCGCTGAGGGCATGCTCCATGCGGCAGGCATCCGCCTGCGCGGTCTCATCCGAAACACCGATACGCTCCAGAACAGCAACAAGATCGCTGTAAGTCTCGCTGACTTTGCTCGCAGTCGCATATCCGCACGGATTCAGAACAATGCTGCCGTCTTGTGCGACGGCGATATCCCCGTTTGCTTTGAGCTTTTTCAACGCTCTGCTCACGCTCGCTTTGGTGTAGTTCATTTCCCGTGCAATATCCACGGCATGCACACAGTTTAAGCGCATTTGAAGCTTCAGAATTGTTTTGAGATAGTGCTCTGTCGATTCACTGTAATCCATTGCCAAACCTCCCGAAACCCGGTTATTTTCTGCCGCTTCTTCCGCCGTGACCGACATGCGGGTTACCGTGACGACCGCTGTTCTTGTCAAATGCAGCTGCGCCGTGATCCCCCGAAAAAGGGTGACCACCTCTGGGGTGTCTGCCGCCTCCGGGAAACGGAAACTCGCCGTAATCTGCTTCTGTTTCTATGTAACCGGCATTCAGCTTGCCGATCAAATCCAGCAGCTGCGCTGATTCTTCCGTTGTCAATACACCAAAAATATCATTCAGCGTCCGGTCGTCAACCCCGCTGCTCTGTGCTGCCGTTTTCCCTTCTTCTGTTAAGAAAATACGCATCACCCGTTGGTCGTTTTCGTCCTGCGTGCGTTTCACCAGTCCTTTGCTTTCGAGTCTCGTCAGCATTTCCGTCATGGACGACGGACGGATATCCAACAATTCCGCAAGTTCGCGCTGATTTACGCCGTCATGCCCCTTGAGTATCTCCAATACCACGCGCTGCCCTCTGTAAAGCCCGTGCTGTTCGCGCATACCGCGATGCATGATGCGAAACGTGCGTCTGCCCAGTTTCTGTATTGCACGCAATAATTCATTATATTGATTCTCTGTCATATCAATTTCCTCCTGTATGATCATTTCCTGTCCGATACCTGTAACAGCAAACATAATCCGGGATATCTTTACTGCAATGTATTTAGGTACCTAACTAATATGAGTATACGCGGGATTACGATTCCTGTCAAGCTTTATTTATTAGGTACCTAATTAATATTAGATTAAAAAAACGACTTTCCCGAAAGAAAGCCGTTTGAATCACACTATGATTACATCATTCCCATTACGAGCCCTGTCAGATACGGGATCAGCCAAATGAGCCAAACGATCAGACTGAATTTATGGAAATTTGCGCGCGTCTTTTCATTCTTGATCGCAAGCGGAGATTTCACCAGCAGGTAATCGGGCACTTGGATTGCATCGGGCGAGAAGGCATTTTCGATAATCTCTTTTGCGGTGTAGTCTGTTCCGTCAAACGAAATGTTCTGCATCAACGGGTCAAGCGCGTATTGGAAGTATTCCTCCGCCGCTTCTTTGCCCATATTCTTGATGATCGCCTTAGCAGCGGAAGCGGTCTGCGAATTGCTGAGTATTTCATTGATGGCTTTCGAAGCGTTGTTTTTTATCGCCCCGAGTATTGTATTTTCAAGCTTTTTGCTCAGAAACTTGCTCCCGCCTTTGGCAAGAGCTCCGAACGCTTCCC
>CAYUFL010000089.1:0-3641 GCA_964444065.1 uncultured Lachnospiraceae bacterium | reverse complement strand
TCAAAGCGAGAAGAGTCGGCGGTGCAACCTATCAGGTACCGTTGGAAGTCAGTCCCGAAAGAAGACAGACGCTCGGTTTGAGATGGCTCGTAACCTATACAAAAAAGAGAAACGAACGTACCATGAGAGAAAGACTGGCGGGCGAAATTATGGACGCTGTCAATAACTCCGGTGCCGCAGTGAAGAAAAAAGAAGACACACATAAAATGGCAGAAGCGAACAGAGCTTTCTCCCATTATAAGTGGTAGTTTTGATAGTAAGGTAACAGTGTGAACAGAAAAGAAGAATTAAAGAACACCCGAAATATCGGGATTATGGCTCATATCGACGCCGGCAAAACGACAACGACAGAGCGAATTTTGTTCTACTCTGGCAAAATTCACAAAACAATGGAAGTGCATGAAGGCGGCGCCCAGATGGACTGGATGGAGCAGGAACAGGAACGTGGTATCACGATTACTTCCGCTGCGACCACCTGCCACTGGAACAACTGTACCATCAACATTATCGATACACCCGGACACGTTGATTTTACCGTAGAAGTGGAACGCTCATTGCGCGTGCTCGACGGCGCGGTAGCTGTTTTCTGTGCAAAGGGTGGGGTGGAACCTCAGTCGGAAACCGTATGGCGTCAGGCTGACAAATACGGTGTGCCCCGTATCGCTTATGTCAACAAAATGGATATTATGGGTGCTGATTTCTTTAATGTTGTTGAAATGATGAAAACCCGTCTCGGAACGAATCCTGTTCCGATTCAGCTTCCGATCGGCAAAGAAGAAACGTTTGCAGGTATGATTGATCTTGTCAAAATGAAAGCCTATCTTTACAGAGACAACGAAGGCAAAATGATTGACGAAGTCGAAATTCCTGCAGATATGGCTGAACTTGCAGCGGAATACCGTGAACTGATGATCGAATCAATTTCCGATTATGATGAAGGCATCATGGAAAAATTCCTCGAAGGAGGAGATATTTCCGAAAATGAGATTATGGATGCTCTGAGAAAAGCATGCATCTCGGCGGAACTTGTTCCGGTAATTTGCGGATCCTCTTTCAAAAACAAAGGGGTTCAGAAAATGCTGGATGCAGTGGTGGCTTTGCTGCCCTCTCCGCTCGATGTTCCTGAGATCAAAGGGATTGATCCGAAAAACGGCGAAGAAATTTTGCGTCATGCAGATGACGAAGAACCTCTTGCCGCACTTGCATTTAAGATTATGGCAGATCCGTTTGTCGGAAAACTTGCTTTTGCCCGTATTTATTCGGGTGTGCTTTCTGCAGGATCCTATGTTTATAATCCGATCAAAGGCAAACGGGAACGTATCGGAAGAATACTGCGCATGCACGCCAACGAACGAAAAGATATCGATAAGGCCTATGCCGGAGATATCGTAGCGATCGTCGGACTGAAAGATGTCTCCACCGGAGATACGCTTTGCGGAGAAAACAACCAGATCATTCTTGAACAGATGATTTTCCCGGAACCTGTTTTGTCGATTGCGATCGAACCGAAGACAAAAGCAGGTCAGGATAAAATGATTCAGGCATTGTTGAAGCTTTCGGAAGAAGATCCGACATTTAAATTTAAAACGGATGAAGAAACCGGACAGACGATTATTTCGGGAATGGGCGAACTCCATCTGCAAATTATCGTGGATCGAATGCTCAGAGAATTCAAAGTGGAAGCAAATGTAGGCAGACCGCAGGTCGCATACAAAGAAACAATTACAAAAGCAGCACATGTCGATTATAAATATGTCAAACAATCCGGCGGAAAAGGTCAGTACGCGCATGTTGTACTTGATGTTGCGCCGAACGAACCCGGAAAAGGGTACGAGTTTATCAGCAAAGTGGTCGGCGGTGCTATCCCGAAAGAATATATCGAGCCGGTCAACAAAGGGATTCAAGGCGCGATGGAAAACGGTGTGCTTGCCGGTTACCAGCTTATGGACGTCAAAGTTACATTGGTGGACGGATCAACGCACGAAGTGGACTCATCGGAAATGGCCTTCAAAATCTGCGGCGCGATGGCATTCAAAGACGCTGTCAAAAAAGCTGCACCGATGTTGATCGAACCGATTTTCAAAATCGAAGTCACGGTACCGGAAGAATATCTCGGCGACGTGATCGGCGATATCAATTCCAGACGAGGAAGAATCGAAGGAATGGATTCGCGCAACGGAGCAGCGACTGTAAGAGGTTTTGTGCCGCTCGCAGAAATGTTCCAATACACAACAATCCTACGATCCAAGACACAGGGACGAGGAACGCATACATTACAGTTTTCGCATTATGAACAGGTACCGCAGACTGCTGCGGCGAAAATCATTGGAAATGTAAAGGAGTAAATAATGGCTAAACAGAAATTCGAAAGAACGAAACCGCATGTAAATATCGGAACGATCGGACACGTGGATCACGGTAAAACAACCCTGACCGCAGCGATCACGAAAGTGCTGCATGAAAGAATGGGAACAGGAAGCTATGTAGCATTTGAAAATATCGACAAAGCGCCGGAAGAAAGAGAACGCGGAATCACGATCTCAACCGCGCACGTTGAATATGAAACAAAGAACAGACATTACGCACACGTTGACTGCCCGGGACATGCCGACTATGTTAAGAACATGATCACAGGTGCTGCACAGATGGACGGAGCAATCCTCGTCGTCAGCGCAGCAGACGGACCGATGCCGCAGACAAGAGAACATATTCTTTTGGCAAGACAGGTAAACGTGCCGTACATCGTGGTGTTCCTGAACAAAGCGGATATGGTAGATGACCCGGAATTGATCGAACTGGTTGAAATGGAAGTCAGAGAACTTCTGGATATGTATGAATTCCCGGGAGATGATACACCGATCATTGTTGGTTCCGCACTCAAAGCACTGGAAGATCCGGCGGGAGAATGGGGAGATAAAATCATCGAACTGATGGATGCAGTAGACAGCTTCATTCCGGAACCGGTCAGAGATACGGACAAACCGTTCCTGATGCCGGTAGAAGATGTATTCTCCATCACAGGACGAGGAACAGTTGCGACAGGAAGAATCGAACGCGGCGTCATCAAAACAGGCGAAGAAGTTGAAATTGTGGGGATCAAACCGACAACGAGAAAATCAGTGGTTACGGGAGTTGAAATGTTCCGTAAGATTCTGGATTACGGGGAAGCGGGAGATAACGTGGGCGCACTTTTGCGTGGGGTTGACAGAACGGAAATCGAACGCGGACAGGTGCTTGCGAAACCGGGTTCCATCAAACCGCACACGAAATTCGAAGCAACCGTATACGTGTTGACGAAAGAAGAAGGCGGAAGACATACTCCGTTTTTTAACGGATACAGACCGCAGTTTTATTTCAGAACGACGGACGTGACGGGGATCATCGAACTTCCGGAAGGAATGGAAATGGTAATGCCGGGAGACAACATCAAAGTAACGATTGATTTGATCACCCCGATTGCTATGGAAAAAGAACTTCGATTTGCAATTCGCGAAGGCGGCAGAACCGTCGGAGCGGGCGTTGTGGTAGAAGTAATCGAATAATCTTGTGATCAAGATGATTGCAATGAAAAACGCATCCTAATCGGATGCGTTTTTTTTTCGATCAAAATCAGAGATAGAAGTATACCTGATGCTGCTCAT
>CAYUFL010000088.1:0-3642 GCA_964444065.1 uncultured Lachnospiraceae bacterium | reverse complement strand
AAAAGGATTCGGCAAGTTTTATGGATCTGCTTGAAGCCGCGCAGGACAAGGGACTTCTGTTTACGGCGGCGCGCAGCGGGGTGAAATTTAATCTGGGCACGAACCAATTTTCAATACTCAGTCCCGATGAACATGCGCAATACAGCGATATGAATGATTATTCGGTGGTGTTGTCCGCGCAGATCAGAGGAACTCATTTTTACTTTATGGGGGATGCGACCGAAACGATCGAAAATCAATTATTAAGTCGGAATGAAGTAAGCAAATGTGATGTACTGAAAGTGGGACATCACGGCAGTGATACTTCCAGCACAGCAAATTTTTTGGTTGAAGCAATGCCTCGGTATGCTGTGATCTGTTGCGATGAAGACGGCCCGAACGCAAAAGTGGCAAGCCGCCTTACTGCCATCGGTGCACAAACCTACAGAACAGGTGTGTGCGGTACGGTGATTCTGACTGCTGATTCGGACGGTATTTCGGTGAAAACGCAATATGAATGAACAAAAAGGTGTCATAGACCGTATTTGGGAAAACAACTATATCATCGAACTCGATGATCATACACTGATAAAAGTGCCGATTGACGGAAATCCGGGGTGGAAAGACGGTGATCGCGTTCTTTACTCGCAGCACGGAGAATGTCAGGAATTGAAAGCAGACAAAACAAAGAGAAAGCAAATCAATCTAAAACAATACTTTAAAAAATAAACAGGGAATCATAAAAGGACAGAAAAATGAGCGATACGATGAAGATGAAAGATCTCAAAGAAAAACTGCATGCGCAGGGATATGATATCAGCGAGCGCATGATTAAGTACTATATAGAAATCGGCATACTGCCGGCACCGGATTACACACATCCGAATCAGGCGAAGTATTATCCCATCCACTTAATCCGACTAAAAAGAATCGGAAAGATGAAACAGGAAGGACTCTCATTTAACGAAATTAAATCAAGTCTGCTTGCGGAAAATGAAGTGATTGCGAATAGAGCAAAAGAAAAAGGGATCAGTACCGAAGAAATGAGGGCGCTCACTTCTTCCGATACAAAAGAGGAGGCTGACTTTGTGTCGGCTTCGCTTGGCAAAGGAGACGAGCGCTATTCCAGACAAGAGCTTCTGGATAAGCTAGGATGTGAGAAAATCATTCTTGATTTGGCGGTTGATACGGGTGCGCTGGAAGAAAAAACATCTTACGATCAAAATGATTGCTATGTATTGCTTTGCGTGCGCAATTTGATTGAAGCAGACAATGATGGCGCGAAAACAGCGAACATCATCGAAAAAATCGGAGAAATATCGAAACTTAACAATATCGCTTCGCAGATGGTGCACTACTACGAAAAACAGCCGGAACGAACATGGCTGTATTCCTATCTGTTGGAGAGTCTGATTTTACGGAAACAAAGTACCGATAATATAGCAGATTCGTTCAGAATAACGAAAGATAAATAGGGTAATTATGCACGGAAGACAGTCACATACGAGAAATTTCTGTATCATCGCACATATCGACCACGGTAAATCCACTTTGGCGGATCGACTGATTGAAAAAACGGGCTTGGTTTCGAAGCGGGATATGGTAAGTCAAATACTGGATAAGATGGATTTGGAACGTGAGCGGGGCATTACGATCAAACTCCAGGCTGTTCGGCTTGTTTATCATGCATTGGACGGCGAAGAGTATTATTTGAACCTGATTGATACACCCGGACATGTAGATTTTAATTATGAAGTATCGCGCTCGCTTGCAGCGTGTGAGGGTGCGATTCTTGTTGTCGACGCGACGCAGGGTATTCAGGCACAAACGCTCGCAAATGTCTATCTCGCGCTAGAAAACAATCTCGAGATTATTCCTGTCATCAATAAAATCGATTTACCGAGCGCATCACCGGAGCTTGCGATTCGGGAAATTGAAGACTTTATCGGACTTCCTGCTCAGGATGCTCCGAGAATATCCGCAAAAGAAGGCATTAACATCGAACAGGTTTTGGAGGCGATTGTCAGACAGGTTCCGCCGCCGAGAGCGACACAGGAAGAGCCGCTGCGCGCATTGATCTTCGATTCGTATTACGATCAGTATCGTGGGGTTGTGGCATCCGTGCGTATTATGGATGGGACAATCAAAGCAAAAACGAAGATTCGTATGATGGCTACGAACAAAGTGTTCGAAGTCGAAGAAGTCGGAATATTTGCTGATACGCTTCGTCCTGTCGATCAACTGGAGGCGGGTGATGTGGGGTATATCACAGCCGGACTTAAAAATGTTGCGGACACGCGTGTCGGCGATACGATCACTGATGTCAGCCGTCCTTCAACGGAACCGTTGCCCGGTTACAAAAAAATCAACCCGATGGTATTCTGCGGCATTTATCCCGCGGACGGTTCCAAGTTTGAAGATTTAAAGGAAGCATTGGGTAAGCTGACACTCAACGATGCATCTCTGATTTATGAGCCGGAGACATCGGCGGCTCTCGGGTTTGGATTCCGGTGCGGGTTTCTCGGTTTGCTTCATCTTGAAATCACGCAACAGCGTCTGGATCGCGAATATAACCTTGATCTGGTTACGACGGCTCCCGGGGTCATTTATCATGTGCATAAAACCGATGGTTCCGTAATCGATGTGGATAACCCAGCGAACCTGCCTCCGATGGTTGAAATCGACTATATGGAGGAGCCTTTTGTTGCTGCAAATATCATGCTGCCGACCGAATATGTCGGAGCCGTAATGGATATCTGCCAGAAGCGAAGAGGAATATTCGGCACGATGGAATATTTGGAAGAAAAACGCGTTGTTCTAAAATATGAACTGCCTTTGAATGAAATTATCTATGATTTTTTTGATGCGTTGAAATCGAAGACAAAGGGATACGCATCTTTGGATTACGAGTTGCAGGATTATCGCAAATCGGATCTTGTGAAACTTGATATTCTTCTGAACGGGGAAATGGTCGATGCGCTGTCCTTTATTGTCCATCGCGAAAATGCTTATGCCCGCGGAAGAAACATCGTGGAAAAGCTCAAAAAAGAAATTCCGCGCCACATGTTTGAAATTCCGATTCAGGCAGCGATCGGAGGCAAAGTAATCGCCAGAGAAACCGTGAATGCAATGCGCAAGGACGTCTTGGCAAAGTGTTACGGCGGCGACATCTCCCGTAAGCGCAAACTGCTTGAAAAACAGAAAGAAGGCAAAAAACGTATGCGTCAGATCGGGAAAGTTGAAGTCCCGCAGGAGGCGTTCACTGCAGTTTTAAAACTCGATGAATAAACACTTCTCATTGTATATCCATATCCCGTTTTGTGTCTCAAAATGCAATTATTGCGATTTTGCATCGTTTGTGAGTACCGAGAGTGACAGACGGGCTTATTTTGATACACTTCGCAAGGAAATCAATGAAACTGATTATCGCAAATATAAAACCGTGGATTCTATCTATTTCGGAGGAGGCACGCCGTCCTCGGTTGATGCGAAAGAGATCGCTCAGGTGATGTCCGCGGTTTCCGCCGCATTTGAATTGTCAGACAACTGTGAAATTAGCATCGAATCTAACCCCGCTACGCTGTCACCGGAAAAGTGCGGTATCTATCGTTCCTCCGGAATCAACCGCATCAGTCTTGGAGTGCAGGCAGTCCAGCCGCATCT
>CAYUFL010000087.1:0-3650 GCA_964444065.1 uncultured Lachnospiraceae bacterium | reverse complement strand
TACGCCTACACTTCGTTCCGGCTCAATATTGTGACATCCTCCTCATCTCCACCATAAAATTTAAATTTCACTTTTGCGGGTTCGGCGATTCGAACCCCTTTTTTATTGGAAATTCGCTCTTGTTTTGCTGTGCAAAACAGACGCTCATCGTATTGAAAGTACGCCTACACTTCGTTCCGGCTCAATATTGTGACATCCTCCTCATCTCCACCATTTTAGAGTAAAATAAGCTTCAGAGGGATTCGGGTCTTCGAACTCCTTTTTTATTGGATGTTCGCTCTTGTTTTGTTATAAAAAATTTAACGGCACAGGGAAGAAGGAGCGAATGTATAACATATAATAGGATATAAAGCAATCAGGTTAAAAAATCATTAAACTGATTGACTAAAATTCGAACTAAGAGTACGATATGCGTAATAACAGTTTAGGGTGTGAATAACATGACGAATAAAAAAGAAGCTTTGGTGCAATTCCATCGCAACCACATTATAGAAGCTGCCAAGGAGCTTTTTTCCGCAAAAGGATCGGAAGCTGCCACGATGGATGACATCGCCGCAAAGGCAGAATACAGCAAATCAACGATCTACGTGTATTTTTCAGGAAAAGAGGACATCTATTACAGCATTGTGCATGAATATATGTCGATGCTCCGAAACGGAATCGCCGACAGTTTGGATAAAAACAGCCGATTCGAAGCCTGTTATTTTGAAATCTGTGATCTTTTGACAGGGTTTGCAGATCAGGAGCCGATGTATTTTGACAGCATGCTGGGAAATATCAGTGTGGATGAGGCGGAATTCGAGAGACTGCCAGTGTTAAGACGCATCTATGAAACAGGCGAGGAAATCAACGGACTCGTGGCGCGGCTCTTTCAGAACGCAGCAGACAGCGGGTTTGCAGAGCAAAGCCTTCCGCCGATTCCGTCGGGCTTTGTGTTATGGATCAGCCTGTGCAGTCTGATCACGATTTCTTCAAACAAAGAGATGTATTTCAAGAAAAAACTGGATATGAGCAGATACGAATTTTTGAAGTTCGGCTTCACCTTATTACTCAATTCAATCAGAAAGTAGGATGTTATGATTTTTGGAATCTTGACTGCGGTTATTTTTGCTTTGGTATCGGCAGTGGTGTTTACCGAAAAGAGCAAAAATGATTTGCGGATCAAAAAAATCCTTACAGGGATTCATAAACCGCTGGGATATATATTCTTAGGACTGATTGTCGTTCATCTTGCATTGAGCCTGCCACTCTTCCGACAGCGGTCTGTGATCATCTATATGTTGGGAGCCGCGATGCTGTTCTGCGCCTTAGCGGCAATCATGCTTACGCGTGTACGAACGGATCATCGCAAAGCACTGATCCGGCATAAGCTCTGCGCACTCGCAATCGCATTGCTTCTTATCACCCATGTCATATGCTGCGTGGTTGGTCTCGGTCAGTATCAGCAGGAAATTGCCGCCATTTCGTTTTCCGAGATTACAATTTCTGATATTGCGGACGGTACCTATACGGGTGAATGTGATGTGAACTACATTTATGCCAAAGTCAAAGTTACGCTCAGCGGCGGAGTGCTCACAAACATCGAGTTGATTGAGCATCGCAACGAACGCGGCAAGGCAGGTGAGGGCGTTATTGACAAAATGCTTTTGGAACAACATACGGATGTGGATGCTGTCTCGGGTGCCACAAATTCCAGCAAAGTGATAAAAAAAGCCGTTGAAAATGCATTGGAGAATGCCACAAAACAATAATCAGAAGCATTTTTGACATTGTGCCGGGAAAGGAATTACCTGTGCAGAGCGCGTACGATGCACTCCCGAATTCGGCAGAAGGTATCCTTTTCCCCATCCTTTGCATTCGCTTTTGTTTCAGCGGGTCATGCCGGCGGGAAAATCAATTTTTGAATTTGAATCGACTTTATTTGTTTCATATGGTAAAATAGGATTGATCGGCAAGGAACTTTCATCACTGACAAGGGAGTACGGATATGGAATACGGCTTGGATTTGAGTTGCTTATCTGTTGGAAGCTACAAGGAACTTCTCAGAAAACAAAATCTTTTACCTGGACGCAGAATACTTTTGCAGAATATTGATCGGAACTTTGATATCATCGAAAATTGCGGCATAGAAAATGTCCTTCAACTGAAAAAAGCGTTATCCACATCTCAAAAAATTGTGTCTTTTGCATCAAAGCATGCTTTGTCGGAAGAGTATTTGATGATACTGAAAAGAGAAATCGGAAGCCTTGAACAGAAAGCGGTTCCGTTATCCGATTTTCCCGGTATGGATACTGCATTCATTTCCTATTTAAACGGCATTGGCATAAAAACTTCAAAAGATTATTACAAAAGCAATCCGACTGAAAAAGACGAGTTATTCTGCTTGTGCGATCTGGTAAGAATCAACGGCGTGGGGGCGATCGCCGCCAGAGCGTTCTACGAATCAGGCTATACAAGCGTCTCGGAAATCGCGGGTGCCGATGCAGCCGAGATGCTTCAGAAAGTTTCGGAGGTAAACGGAATAAGACACTATTACAAAGCAAATTTGGGCGTTAAAGATATGCAGTTTTGCATTGATTTTGCTTCACTTCTTATGAGGTTTTGCAATTGAGAAATACGCCTGAACCCAAGTTCAGCCGGGCAGCGGTATGTACGAATCACTTATAATATTAACTGTTTTTATGCGCTTCGAGAATTCGAACTCTTTTTTTGCCTAATGATCTGTGATATATTTAATCCGTGCATAAACATGGTTTTCCAACACCGAAACAATGCGGAAGCATGCCATCTTTGCGCGTGGGCACATTATTTTTTAGCATATTATCGAAAAGACAAACAGCGATTTCTTCTTGTTCTTAATTAATGGATAAAACTTAATTAAAGGATAAAAACGTTTATTTCAAAGGGGTCTGTACGAGATACCTTTCTAATATAAATGAAGACAAATGAAAGAGGTAATGATATGACGAAGTATATATGTTCTATTTGCGGCTTCATCTATGACGAAGCAAATGGAATTCCCGAAGCAGGTATTGTTCCGGGTACAAGATGGGAAGACTTGCCTGCGGACTGGGTTTGTCCTTTCTGCGGCGCAACAAAATCTGAATTTGAGAAACAGGGCGAGTCTGTTTCTAAAGAAGTCAAGAAAACAACACCTATCATGGATCAGTCTTCTGATATGAAGGAAATGTCTGCATTAGAGCTCAGCGCTCTTTGCGCGAATCTTGCGCGAGGCTGCGAAAAACAGTATAAGCTTGAAGAAGCAGCCCTCTTCAATGAATTGGCAGGATATTTTAAGAAGACATCAGCGACTGCCGATGCTCCGAATATTAATCAGCTAGTTGCATTAATTGAAAAAGACCTTGAGGAAGGTTTTCCAAACGCCAATGCTGTGGCATCGGATGCAAAGGATCGTGGCGCACTACGTGCTCTGGTCTGGAGTGAGAAGGTTACCCGAATATTAAAATCTCTCTTGACCCGATATCAGAAAGAGGGTGACGCTTTGGTAGAAAATACCGGCGTTTATGTCTGCGCCATCTGCGGATTTGTCTACATAGGAGATACTATTCCAGAAATATGTCCTGTATGCAAGGTTCCAAATTGGAAATTTGAAAAGATCGAAGGGAGGTCATGAGAATGTCTAAGAAATA
>CAYUFL010000086.1:0-3724 GCA_964444065.1 uncultured Lachnospiraceae bacterium | reverse complement strand
GGCCCCTTGGTCAAGCGGTTAAGACACCGCCCTTTCACGGCGGTTACAGGGGTTCGAATCCCCTAGGGGTCACCAATATAAAAAATTAAAAGCCTTTAAGGGGCTTTTTTTGATTTTTCTTGCAATTACCGTCTCATGTTTAGGACTAATTAATTATAAAGTATTATATAATTAAATCAAAATATATTTTTCTATTATTGGGAGTCAGATGAAAAACGTTCCTATTTTTACTCTAAATTTTGCGAATGGTGAATCTTATGATGTATTAAAAAATACTGCACTCGTCTTTATTGACGAAACAGGTAACGAACAATTAAGCGACCCAAACTACCCGATTTTTGGAATGGGTGGATGTGTTATCTTGGCAGATAATTATATTGATCACATCCATAACCCATGGGAAAAAATGAAAGATACACACTTTAATCAAAGTATGTATCCGCTACATGCATCGGACAACAATTTTAATTCTGATCAAATTTCTGCGTTGAATGATTTTTTCCTACAGAACAAATTTGGCAGGTTTGCCTCATTAGCTTCTTTAAATACTACCGTCGACACAATACTCCAGATCGAACAGATCGTATATTTTAGCGCCATCAACAGAATTATTGATATATCAAAGTACAGCACTTTCAATAAAATTGTCATAATTTATGAACATTCAGACAGATTAATGCCAAAACTTGAATACTATAATAAAGATATTTCTTTTACTGACGAATCTGGCGTAGCAATTCCTATTGAATTTTGTTGCGCGAATAAATCACTATGTATTCCAGGTATTGAGATTGCTGATTTTATTGTACATTCAGCTGGCACATCATTAAGAGATAAAATAAGCAATAAAATTACTAATCTATCGGAGCGTAAAGATTTTTCAAATATTTTTGTCAATGTAGATGAAAATTATCCTTCTTTTTTGTATCTTAACAATGTCTCATATAATGAAGCCCCTAATTAGGAATATCCTCATTTTGGGACTACTAAACGAATCGCACGTCTATCGCACAATGACCCCCAACAACCCCACTATCTCCGCCGCCTGCGCAACACTGACCGTAACCCCGCGCAGCTCGGTCGGCGGGGAAGACACCGTCGGCGCGGCAAACTCACACGCGGAAAAATCCATCCCCGCAATGTCCGCACGAAAAAAACTGTTCTTCACGAAGCGGCATCCCGACGCCTCGATGTGCTTGAGCTTTCCTTCGGTAAAAACCGCTTCCGTAAAATCCGTATCGCCACAGGATATGCGGGTCATGCGCGCACGGAAAAAATTCGCAAACGAGAAATTGCACGCGCTGATCTTCGACTCTTTGAGCACCGCCTCCGTCAGATCGGCACCCACAAACTTGCAGCCCTGGAAGGTGCAGCGCGCGAAATACGCATCCGAAAAATTGCAGTTCGAAAAATTGCAGCGCTCAAACGTCACATCCGTAAAACTCGTGCCTTCCAGCCGACAGGAAAGAAACTCACAGTGCACCATCGTGCATTCTTCCATTTCTGCTTTTGAAAAATCAAGACCTTCACCTGTCTCCTCGGCAAACCCGAACCCGCAGATTACCGTTTCCTCACAGATGCTTTCCTTTGCCAGCAGTGTAAATGCTTCGGAATCTGGGATAATAACATCCTTTAAGTCACATTCTTTTCCCATCGATGAATGATCGCTCCTTCTATCTTTTGCCTGCAGTTTGCATCAGCAAGACCGCATTTTTATGATTTTAGTATAACACAAAAAGAACATCGCGCACGCACGCCGATGTTCTTTTTGCTTGTCGGATATTCGCAATATTTCTGCTAGAAAACAAAACTTTCCGGCTCTTTTGTAAAAGAATAAACGGTCGCTTTCGCTTTTGTCAAATACAATACTTCGTAGATACCGTCGTCTTCGCTGTACATCTTGCGCAGGGAGGGCATACCGTCAAGCATGGCTTTTTTTGCTTCCCGCCTCGGATCGGGAACGGCTTCCGCGCAGATGCGAATCCATTCTCCCTGGTACATCGCGGAGATTTCCACTTTGGGATTTTTGATCATTTGCTTGAAACATTCTTTCGTATTGTTCGTACAAATGTAGGTTTTTCCTTCGTATTCCATCACAGCCCCGAACGGGCGCACGCGGGGCTGATCGCCTTCTGTTGTCGCAAGATAAAACGTTCCGCTGTTCTTGAGAAATTCTGCTGCTCTGTTCATTTTGATTGCTCCTTTGTCGATTTTGCTGTAGAATAGTTTGTACACCGATTATATGCGATAATAGTTATTTCAACAAGTACAATCCTTTTTTATTCTTACTATCTGTTCAGATACTGTAAAGTGAGGTACTACGCGATGACACAAAACGAAATTGATCTTTTCGGAAAATGCCCGTTCGCCACCGCGCAAAAAGTTTTTTCCGGAAAGTGGTCGATTCTCTTGATCCAATTTTTAAGCGAACGTACGTATCGCTTTGGCGAGTTGCAACGAAAAATTCCCGAGATCACACAGGCAACCCTGACAAAACAATTGCGAAAACTGGAAGAGTACGGATTGATCCACCGGGAAGTATATCAGGAGGTTCCGCCAAAAGTGGAATATTCACTGACGGAGTTGGGCAGAGCCTTTTCTCCGGTTTTGGAGCAGTTTCAAATCTGGGGAGATAAATATATCGAATCCCTGCAGGAACAAAATTCGAATTTTGTAAAGTAGTACCCATCTTTCAATAAAGAGCCATTATCGGCTCTTTTTTAATTTTTAATTAATAATAAACACTGATTTAATATTGATTTCGCTGTTTTTTGGCGTTATAATAGGCTTAAAACAATAATGAATGGATGTTTAATAATGCAGGTCTTAAAAGACGATGTACGCAACAGTATACTTCTTTCTGCCATCGATGAATTTTATCAATTCGGCTATAAGGATGCTTCCTTGCGCCGTATCGCGAAAAAAGCCGGTGTTACACCCGGAAACATATACGCTTATTTCAGATCGAAAGAATCTCTGTTTGCCACCGCACTCGCAGACACGGTCAAGGAAATGAACGCGTTTGTCCAACATGCTCTGCGCGGAGAGCAACTACACACTTTTGACATATCGGCACTGACCGAAAACATCACCAAAATCTTTCTTCAAAATAAAAAACAATTCCTTATTTTGATGAACGGCAGCAAAGGGACCGATTACGAAAACATCAAAGAGGAATTGTGTCAACTGGTCTCGGAACGAATCGGAAATGAATATATCCCGTTGCTCACAGGAGACAATCGGCAAACTGACACTCTCGCAACAGAAGCTTTTTCCACTGCAATCATTGAGGGGATGTTTCACATTTTCAATTCGTACGGAGATAACACCGACAAACTGAAAACCTCACTCGGGTTTTTTATGTCTATGATTTTTTCAGAAAAAATATTAATCGACAACGAGGAAACACATGAGTAAATTTGTGCAAATGAAGGACGTCTACAAACGTTACAAAATGGGAGAGGTCACCATCACCGCTTCCGACGGCGTCAATTTGGAAATCGAAAAAGGTGAATTTGTCGTCATTACCGGTGCCAGCGGCGCGGGGAAAACGACGGTGCTGAATATTCTTGGCGGAATGGACTCTTGTGATTCCGGACAAGTAATTGTGGACGGAACCGATATCAGCCAATTCAACGCAAAACAATTGACCACCTACCGCCGCTACGACATCGGGTTCGTCTTTCAGTTTTATAATTTGATGCAGAATCTGACAGCAAAAGAA
>CAYUFL010000085.1:0-3820 GCA_964444065.1 uncultured Lachnospiraceae bacterium | reverse complement strand
TGTAATTACTTTTTCTTCTATCATTGCATCCACACGATCGGTTTTAATGCGGTTAATCATCTTTCCGTCGGTGCCGTAAACACCTTCTACATCCGACATAAAGATCAATTTTTCCGCACCAAGCGCTTTTGCGACAGCGGCAGCGGCAAAATCCGCATTGATGTTGTAACTGTTTCCTTTTTCATCGGTACCGACAGGCGCGATAACCGGAATGAAATCATTGGCAATCAGCGCATCGATAAGACCCGTATTGACCTGCGAAATATCACCGACAAACCCGATATCTTTCCCGCTTGGCATATGCTTTTCAACTTGGAACGTTCTGCCGTCATGTCCGCAGATGCCTGCTGCGTTCATTCCTTCCATCTGGAATAAGCTGACGATTTCTTTGTTGATCTTGCCTGCCAGCACCATCTGAACCACCTGAACGGTTTCTTTGTCGGTCACACGCAGACCATCTTCAAAATGACTTTCTACTCCCAGGCGTGACAACATCGAACTGATCTCGTTTCCTCCGCCGTGCACAACGACGGGATTCATCCCGACCAGCTTCATTAGCGCAATATCTCGAATGACCTCCGCCTTCACCGTCTCATCCGTCATGGCACTGCCGCCATATTTGATCACGATAATCTTATCTTTGAATTTCTTGATATACGGAAGCGCTTCGATCAGTACTTTCGCATCGGAAAAATATTCTTCTTTCGTTTTCATTGATTCAACTCCTGTATTCACCGTTGATCTTAACATAGTCGTACGTTAAATCACAACCGAAGCTTTCCGCCTCATAATTACCGTCGTTCATATCGATTCGGATATGAATTTCATTTTCTTTCAGGATTGTCAGCGCTTTCGCTTCATCGAATTTGATGGGAACGCCATGATCGTACAGCAGAATCGACCCTGCTGCGCTTTCAAAATGCAGCACTGCTTTATTGGGATCGAATGCTGCACCGGAATATCCCATTGCACAAAGCACTCTGCCCCAATTTGCATCCTGTCCGAAAAAAGCGGCTTTCACGAGAGACGATTTAATTACGGAAAGCGCGATTTTTCTTGCGTCTTCCTTCGTTTTCGCTTTTACGACATGTGCGATCAGAAGCTTGGACGCACCCTCTCCGTCTTTTGCAATTAATTTCGCTATCTCACGATTTACAAAATGAAACGCCTGTGCAAATGCTTCGTAATCGACACTCTCTTTCGTCAGCAGTTCATTTTCCGCCATGCCGTTCGCGAGCGCGATCACCGTATCGTTTGTACTGGTATCTCCGTCAACACTCAGCATATTGTAGCTGTCAACAATACTTTCCGAAAGTAAACTGCGAAAGAGTTCAGCATCAATATGAACGTCGGTTGCGATAAATGACAGCATCGTCGCCATATTCGGATGAATCATACCCGAGCCTTTTGCGATGGCTGAAATCGTAACAATTTTGCCTCCAATTTCTGTTTGCACACATACAACCTTTGAGAATGTATCCGTTGTCATGATCGCTTCTGCCGCATCATCGGCGGACTGTCTATCATTGCCGAGCTGTGCGGTTATTGATTTGACTCCATTTTCAATCTTTTCCATCGGCAATTGCACGCCGATCACTCCCGTCGAATTTACCATCACTTCATTGGGGCTGATCCCTAATGACTGTGACGCAAGAAATGCCATTTCACGTGCATTTTCCATACCCTCTTCACCCGTACAGGCATTTGCATTTCCGCTGTTTGTCATAATGCAGCGAATATCGTTTCCCATATTATAGACAGATTGGTTGTACAATACAGGCGCTGCTTTCACAACATTGGTAGTAAATACCGCGGCAACATGACAGGGCACATCCGATACTATAATCGAAATATCTTTTTTTCTTGCCTTGATCCCGCACGCGAACCCTGCCGCCTGATATCCTTTTGGGGAGGTAATACCTCCATTGATAATTTTCATCATTTCCTCACCGTTTATAAATACATCGGGCAAAGATCAATGCCCGTTTTTTCATCAAAACCAAACATAATATTCATATTCTGCACTGCCTGAGAGGATGCGCCCTTCATCAAATTGTCCAGCGCTCCGATCGCAATCAGACGATTCGTCCGTTTATCAACGACGGTTGCGATGTCAAAATAGTTCGAGCCCTTTACACAATTCGTCTGAGGCAGATCATTCTTGTTTCTGATACGGATGAAATACTCATCGGCGTACATTTCTTTATAAGCTTGCATGACTTCTTTTTCCGAGACGCCGTCTTTGAGCTTTGCATAACATACCGCCAGAATGCCGCGCTGCATCGGAATAAGATGAGGCGTGAAAGTCACCGTAATATCATTCCCGGATACAAACGACAGCTCCTGCTCAATCTCGGGCGTATGCCGATGCGTCCCGACACCGTATGCTTTTATCGATTCGTTTGCTTCACAAAAATGGTTTCCGAGAGCAAGTCCTCTGCCCGCACCCGAGACACCGGATTTTGCATCAATGATAATGGTATCGGGATCAATCAGCCCATATTTAACGGCAGGCAGCAGAGACAAAATCGAAGCAGTTGTATAACAACCGGGGTTTGCGAGAAGCTGCGTATTCTTAATCTCATCGCGATATATTTCACAAAGTCCGTACACCGCGGATGGAAGGATTTCCGTACCATTATGTTCTGTTTGGTACCACGTTTCATATATCTCAGAATTTTTCAACCGAAAATCCGCCCCAAGATCAATCACTTTTGCGTAATGCAATACCTCTTGCGTCACTGATTTTGATGCAATACCATGCGGCAGCGCAAGAAAAATCACGTCATTCTCCTTTGCCATTGCAATCAAATCGGTCGGCGCACAGATGCGATCTTCAACTTCCCTGTGGCTGGGAAACACCTTTGAAAATGATTCACCGGCATTGCTGTTTGCGCTTATGCTACTGAGCGTAACCGACGGATGCTGTTTGAGTAAATTAATCAGTTGTATTCCCGTGTATCCGGTTGCTCCGGCTATTGCTGCTTTTATCATATCTCCTCCGTATAATTTTATAATTATACATTATAAGTGTATATATATGCAAGTAATTTTTGCCGCAACTTTTGTTTTTCATGTTGTTCCTTCGGATAAATGAGCAAATATTTTATATATTACAATATAAACAAAAAATTACCCGCATTTCTCTTTCGAAACACAGCCACATTTGTTATAATAGAGTAACTTTATGCTAACAGTAGGGGTATATTCATATGATAGAACGAACTTATGTCATGTTGAAGCCGGATGCGCTCAAACGCAGTTTGGTCGGCACAATCATTGATCGGATCGAGCGCAAAGGATATCAAATTGATGATATCAAAAAAATGATGCTTTCGGAAGCACAACTCAAAGAACATTACGCACATATTGCGCATCTTCCGTTCTTCCCTGAAATTGTCGAGTTCATGACTTCGGGTCCAGTCATCGCAATGGTTGTCTCAGGCGACAATGCGGTCGCTGGCGTACGCAAAATCATGGGAGCTACAAAATTTGAAGATGCGCTTGCGGGAACCATTCGCGGGGATTATGCTTCCAATACACAGGAAAATCTGATTCACGGATCGGACAGCGTTGAAAGTGCTCAAATTGAAATTGCCCGCTTTTTCGGAAAATAATTTGTAATATTGCAAAAGACCTTCGCAGATGCGAAGGTCTTCTTTGTATCAGGTTTTCGAAACCAGTATTTTTTCCACCATATCCGCAACGTCTTCACAACAATCCAACGAATGCTCCATCAGCTGGTAGATTTCTTTGTTTTTAATTATTTTGACCGGATCGGTTTCGGTTGCAAAAAGCGCTTTCATGCTTTCGAAATATG
>CAYUFL010000084.1:0-3865 GCA_964444065.1 uncultured Lachnospiraceae bacterium | reverse complement strand
GATTTTGGCATTCGTCGCAATTATACTGACGTTCACGCGTTCGATATGGTTCGGTTCTGCGCTGGCTTGTATTCTCTTCTTCTTATGTAATGTAAAATCATGGAAAAAAACGTTATCCGCTGCTGGTATCGTTTTGCTCGGATTTGGTTTGTTTGTATTGATTTCGTGGGGATGGTACGGACAGGAAGGGATACTTTCCAATGTGAAAGAACGGATTTTTTTGAATTCGGAATTCAACAGCTACGAGTCACTGGAAAACATTGATGTAGAGCAACAGCGGATGATGGAGCTCGAATCCGAACAGAAACGTTCCGAGATGATTATTCGCGTGCATCAGCAAATTAAACAACATCCTGTTTTCGGAAGCGGTCTGGGATTGACGCTGGATGAATCGAAATATCACGGAAAGATCGAATATACTTTCCTGGATATTACAGCAAAAATGGGTTTTTTGGGACTAGTGTGTTTTCTTGCGGTTCTAAGTATACCGTTTTACTATGCAGTCAGACACAAAAAAGAAGAAGGATTTCATACGATTGTCGCGATAATGATGGGTGTGGTAGTTTGTTTTTACGGAGCATCTATTTTTAATCCGTATATTACCTCTCCGATCGGGTGGTCAATGTATGGGGTATTGGTTGCAAGTGTATGTGTATTGAAGCTAAAAAAGAAGAATGAAAAAGAAATCGAGGAATTTCTGGACGTTCAAGAATTGGATTTATTCAAAGAATAAGCGGAGATGATTTTCTATGAAAATTTCAGTTGCAATGGCAACATATAACGGAGAACTGTTTGTAAGGGAACAACTCGAATCGATATTTGCACAGACAAGACCTGTTGATGAAGTGGTGATTTGCGATGATTGCTCGATCGACCATACTGTTGAAATTATACACGAATTTATTGGAGCACATAACCTTGCACAATGGTCATTGCATATCAACGATAAAAATGTTGGTTATATTAAGAATTTTTATTCTGCAATTGCACGAACAACCGGAGATATTATTTTTTTGAGTGATCAGGATGATATTTGGCATCTCGATAAAATTCATATCATGAAAGAACTATTTCTTACTCATCCTAAACTGATGGCATTGAATACTTCTTTTCGAAAAGTTGACAGTAGTGGGAATCCTTTTGCACAAAGATTGTCTGCGACATACAACAATCACGGATTGCTTCCGTTCCGAATGGAAGCGGATGAGTGCGTGCGAATTCCCTTTGAAAAAGTCTTATGGAAAAATATTTCACCTGGTTGTACCATGGCATTCCGCGCATCGCTCAAGCCTTTTTTGATGCAGCATGCATCCTTTTATGCTCCTCATGACTGGGAAATCAATCTATTTTCGGCGTTGGAGGAAGGTCTTTACTTCTACAACCGCGAATTGATTGATTATCGCATTCACGCGTCAAATACTCTTGGCATGTCCACAGGACAGCGGGGTTCATTGCGTATGAATGCGGATCAGTCAACTCGGGAAAGAAGAGCAGCGGAAGATGCTCAAAAAGCTGAACAGTATATTTTGAGCAAATGGATTGATTCTTTGTCTTCGGAGAGGAAACGAGATCTCACGAAATATAGAACAACTACGTTAGCGCGGAACCAACTGCTTTTTGAAAAAAGAATCAGTAAATGGTGCGCAACTGTTCTGACGATGTTTTCTGACTATCGCAAAATGCAAGGTGTTCGAGGCATCTTAGGCGATCTGATTTATATTATAAAAACAAGGTAAACGAATTGCTGACTGAGTTGGAGATAAAATCAGTCTGCATATTAAGCAGGTTTTTTGGAAAATTGAAGTAAAATCAATGTAAAGACTGTCTATTATGATATACTGAAACTGAAGTATTATTGATAGGATTGTAATTACATTATGTCAATCGGAATTATTATTGTGGTCGCACTTGTGTGCGGATCCATATTTGTCAATGGGTGGACCGACGCTCCGAATGCGATTGCGACGGTTGTTTCCACTCGTGTACTGAACCCCAAAATTGCGATAGTGCTTGGTGCATTGTTTAATTTGCTGGGGGTTTTTTTAATGGGAACGGCAGTCGCAACGACAACAGCAAACATCGTCACAATCGGAACCGGAACCGAAGCACTTGTAACATTGGGTGCGGCTCAGCTTGCCATCGTTTGTTGGTCAGTGTCTGCGTGGAAATTCGGGATTCCGACCAGTGAAAGTCATGCTTTGATCGCCGGACTGATGGGGGCAGGCATTTCGCTCAATGGTTGGAGTGCGTTTAACTGGGCATCGTTCCAAAAGGTACTCATTGGACTCGGAATATCGACATTTGTAGGTTTTGTATTCGGATTGCTTGTAACAAAACTAATCGAAGTGATATTTAAAAACGCCAAAAGAAGGAGTGCAAATAAATTTTTCTCTATTGGACAAATTGTCAGCGCTTCCGCTATGGCATTCAGTCATGGTGCGCAGGACGGACAAAAGTTCATGGGTGTATTTTATCTGGCATTGGTCATCGGCGGCATCTATTCCTACCCGGAAGGCAGTAGTATGGTAATCCCATTTTGGATTATGCTGATGTGTTCGCTGATTATGGCATTCGGTACATCGATCGGTGGGTATCGTATTATTAAGACAATGGGAATGGAAATGGTGCAGCTCGAAAAATATCAGGGATTTGCGGCTGAGGTTGTTGCGTCGGTAAGTATGCTTGCCGCAACAATGTACGGTATTCCTCTCAGTACTACAAATACGAAAGCAACCGCGATGATGGGGGCAGGTGCATCAAAGGGAATCAGTGCGGTTAATTGGGGCATTGCGAAGGATATGGTGCTGGCGTGGGTATTGACTTTCCCTGCGTGTATCATATTGGGGTATGTGTTTGCTACATTATTCAGAATGATTTTTTAAAGAGGTAAATTATGGCGAATATCAGCAGAAAAAGTGTTGACTATTTTCAGATGTTTGAGGATGGCAGTAAGATTTCGCTCGAAGCGGCGAAGAAAATGCAAGCTGCATTTGCGGACGGAATGATCAACGAATCAGAACTGAAACAAGTAAAAGAAGCGGAACATAAGGGCGACAAGCATATTCATCAGTGTCTGAAAGTGATTGAAGTTGCGTTCATTACTCCGATTGATCGAACGGATATTATTGAAATTCTCAAAGGAATTGAAAATATTACCGACAGCATTGATGACATCGCGAATCATATCCATATTATGTGTGTTGAAGAAGCAAACGAGTATATGTGCAGATTCATTGATTATATCGTTATTTCTTGCGAAAAGCTTTGCGAATTGATGAGTGAATTGAAAAGATTCAAAAAAAGTTTAAAAACGATTCTGGAACATATTATTGAGATTAATCGTATCGAAGAAGACGGTGACAGAACATATTTCGAAAGCATGAAAGCGCTTTTTGCAACCGAAACCGATCCGGTCAAAATCATTAAAAACAAAGAAATTTACCAACTGATGGAGCATTCGTTGGATTGCTGTGAAGACGTAGCGGATATGGTGGAAAAAATACTGGTTTCAAAAACATGATTCAAAGAAGACCTTCGCAGATGCGAAGGTCTTCTCAATATAGTTTTTATTTTCCGAAGAATCGTGTAATTTCGATTTGTGCGGTTTCAACACTGTCCGATCCGTGAATCAGATTTTCCTGTGTGTTGGATGCATAATCGCCGCGAATGGTTCCTGCAAGCGCGTCTTCGAATTTGGTGGCACCCATGATCTTGCGAACACCTGCGACAGCGTTTTCGCCGGAGACAATCATCGCGATGACAGGTCCTGACGTCATGAAATCGACAATTTCAGGAAAGAACGGCAAATGAGCAATATGTGCGTAATGTTCTTTGAGTTGTGCTTCCGAAAGCATCATTTTTTTGA
>CAYUFL010000083.1:0-3887 GCA_964444065.1 uncultured Lachnospiraceae bacterium | reverse complement strand
TTGTATTTATTCTACATCATCCATTGAGGTTTACACATTCTTTGGGATGGTCTCGGAATATCCGTTGTATTGGAAATTCGAAATATTTTGATTCGCCGATGTGTTCAACTGCAGAGCTGCATTGCTTGCAAAATAGCGATTATCCGACTCATATATCATTGCATCATTGGAATATATCAGTAATATCGTCTGAGGATTACTGATGTTCGGCATCGATATTTGTCCGAATGGTATTTGTTCTGTTAAGATCACATCTTGATCAATAAACGAGTTTGTACTGCTTTTCATTAAAATATTCATGTCCATGCGCAGTTTCTGATCAACCGAAGAATATAAATTTACCCTATAAAATAAAATCACGATAAGCGCAAACAAAAACAATGAAATCAAGACGATTCCGATCGAGGTGAATACAATTTGTCTTTTCGTCTTTATAAAAACGGCACTTTTCACCTGCTCACCTCTTCCGGGTCAACTAATTTATACCCAACACCGCGCCTTGTAAGAATGCATTTATCAAGTCCGAAAGGAGCCAATTTTTTTCGCAGATAGCTGATATACACTTCCACAATCTGTTCGTTTGCATCGCTGTCATATCCGCATATACGCTGGAAAATCTGTTCTTTGAACAATAGTACGTTTTTATTCAGCAGCAGATATTCCAAAAGTCCGTAAAGTTTATTGATCAACTCAATCTCTGTTTCGCCCTCAGAAGTCATAACCACTACCTTATGTGCAATATTACACAAACGCAAATCGCCCAGAATAAGATCGTTTTGCATCGATAGTTTGCCCATATTCCTCAAAATAAGATAAATCCTGGCTTTGAGTTCTTCCATGAAAAAAGGCTTTGTTAAATAATCATTTGCGCCGATCTCAAATGCGCGCAATTTCTCATCCAATTCCTCTTTTGCAGTCAGAATAATCACTCCGGTATGAAATCTCTGTGATTTGATGTAAGAAAGCACACTCATCCCATCAATTTCGGGGATCATTAAATCCAGCACAACAAGATCAAATTCGTGTAGATTCAACATATCTACTGCTTCGTCTCCGCGATATGCCGTTTTTACTTCGAATTCGGTTTTCAAATACTGTTTCACATTTTCGCTGATCTGAATATTATCTTCAACTACTAATATTTTTATCATCATTATTATCCCTGTTATTGGTATCACGCTTAGCTTAAATTAATCTTAAATGTACAACGGATCGGAATAAAAAAAAGAGTATCCAACTCTTTTTTATTTAATCATCAAAATTCAGCAATGTCTTTCTGACCTTCACCAATTCGATTTGGTTTTCCAATAATTTATTTTGCAGCTCATTCATCGTGCGTTTGTTCATTTCGTATTCCGTACGCAAAGTATTGAATTTTGATTTATACTCTTCCAGCAGCTCCGTCAGCTCGTCATTCTCCATCTCCACACGTTCAATCCGATTCTGCAAAACTTTGTTTTTCGTTTCATTTTCCTCAATTTCCAGCATCGCATCTGTCAGTTTGTCTTTATAATTCATCAGCACATGGTATTCCGCATCTTGCTCTTTGTAGTATTCCAATTCATCTTTAATGCGATAGAGTTCCTCGCTCAGGTTGAGCGCAGCCAAAATAGCAGCACTCATATTGGAAATGTAGGGCGCTGACTGTTTCGTTTCACGGATCAGTTTATTCACGAATGATGCTATCATATTCACGCGTTGCGCATCGTCATCCGTTAGGATTTGATAGTCAACGCCCATAATATTGATTGTCATTCTTTTTCTTGATTCATCGCCCATATATTTCTGCCCTCACGCTCATTATATTGAGAAATCGAACAAATTTCAACATTTATTTCATGTTATCAAAATTGTACATCTTTTTTGTGGGAAAAACTCTGTAAATCATGCCTATTTACGCACTTATTCGTTGCCGAGGACAATTTTTACGTTTTCATGCCCGATGATATCGCGCAGCTCCTGCAACACGTGAATATCATCCGTTACCCACATGCTTTTATCCGCCAGAAATTTTTTATGTTTTTCCTGATTGTAAAGGATCACTTTTATATCTCCGGCATTACGCATCAAAACGTCTTTCAACTCATCAAGCATAACAATGCTTCCCTCGTCGAATGCAATTACTACGGCCGCATCGGACGGTATTCTTGTCATCGCCGGGGGTGCTTCCTTTTCCTGTTCTTTTTCGTAATAGGAAGTGTACTCCGCACGGGCGGACACATGAATCGGACTCTTCATGTGGGTATTCTTATCACTGTCCTTGATTGTTTTAAAACTCGATACCGATTTAGCATCATCCATGCTGACGATAACATTTGCTGACACGGAGACACTCGCTTCATCCCGTCTGCTGATTTTCCCTTTAATCAAGACTGCTTCATCTTTTTTGATGAGAGATATTTTTTCAGCATACTGTTTCGGGAATATTACCACTTCAAAAACACCAAACAAATCTTCTACCTGTATGAATGCCATTGCCTGATTTTTTTTTGTCATAACGGTTTTAATGCCAATGATAATCCCTGCCACGACGGTCTGATCATTGTCTTGCGGCATCTCTTCCTCATCGGTAGACGCAAATGATACAGAATCGTGTGTTACGTATTTATCAAAAAACGATTGGTATTTATCCAGCGGATGCCCGGAAATATAAATTCCCATCGCTTCTTTTTCATATACCAGCAATTCGTCCTTGTCAAATTCCTTTCGGTTTTTCGGTATGTACACATCGATCTCGGGAGTTGCATCCATCACCATATCCATCAGTGACATTTGTCCTTCGATATTCTGCTTTCTCTTTCTCATAATGGAATCGATATATTCCGAAAAAATCGCCATCAGTTCACTGCGTTTGTTGCCGAGCGAATCAAACGCACCGCTTTTAATCAAACTTTCCACTCCGCGTTTGTTCAGGCTCTGAAAATCTACTTTCTTTACGAAATCGGCAAAATCCGTAAATTGTCCCTTTTCATTTCTCGCATGAATAATTTCGTCAACGGCATTTTCGCCCAAACCCTTTACCGCAAGCATTCCAAAACGGATATTTCCGTCAGATACACTGAACTGACGTCCGCTTTTATTGACATCGGGGGACAGCAATTTAATATTCATATCGCGGAGATGCTGAATATATTTACTGATTTTATCGTCGAACCCGGTCACACTCGTCAGCAGCGCCGCCATGAATTCAACAGGATAATATGCTTTTAAATATGCGGTTTGATAAGAAATGACCGCATATGCAGCTGCATGGGATTTATTGAATGCATAGCTGGCAAAATCCATCATCTGATCGTAAATTTGATTCGCGATTTGTTCGCTGATTCCGTTTTTGATGCATCCCGCTACATTCGTTTTTTCATCGCCGTAAACAAATATCTTGCGTTCTTTGATCATTTCTTTTTCTTTTTTCTTCGACATTGCACGGCGAACGTTGTCGCTTTGTCCCAAGGAATATCCTGCCAGATCGCGCACGATCTGCATGACCTGCTCCTGATAAACCATGCAGCCGTAGGTCACATTCAATATCGGTTCCAAGGTATGATGAAGGTATTGGATTTTATCAGGATTTCTTTTGTTTTCAATATAGGTATCGATAAACTGCATCGGTCCGGGACGGTACAATGAAATTCCCGCAATGATATCCTCGAAGGTATCCGGTCTCAGGTTCTGCATAAACGAACGCATACCCGCACTTTCCAATTGAAATACGCCCAATGTATCGCCTCTGGAAATCAGCTCGAATACTTTTGGGTCATCAAACTCCAATTGATCGATATTCAACGTCACCCCGTGAGCATCCTGAACATTCTGTATCGCATCTTTTATCACCGTCAGATTTCGGAGTCCCAAAAAGTCCATTTTCAGCAGACCGAGCGTCTCAACGG
>CAYUFL010000082.1:2649-4259 GCA_964444065.1 uncultured Lachnospiraceae bacterium | reverse complement strand
AATCCAGCAAATAACGATCATGAGACACCACCAACACAGTTCCGTCATAATCTCTGAGCGCCGCCTCGAAAATTTCCTTGGAATTAATATCCAGATGGTTTGTCGGTTCGTCCAAAAGCAGCAGATTGCTCTTTGTCAGCATCAGTTTCGCGACTGCAATTCTGCTTTTCTCTCCGCCCGAAAGCACTCCGATTTTTTTATGAACATCGTCCGCACTGAAGAGCAGACTGCCGAGTACATTGCGTACCGCTAAATTATCTTGGTCGCTGTATTCTGTCAACTCTTCGAGCAACGTATGCTCCGGATTAATATCTTCATGGTGCTGACGAAAATAATTCGGTATAACATTACTGCCGAACACCAAATCCCCCGATACCGGCGGAAGCAGCCCCGCGACGGTTTTCAACAGCGTACTTTTTCCTGCCGCATTGTCACCGCAAATGCCGATCGTTTCCCCTGTTTTGATTTCAATATTCAGCCCGCGCAACACACTATTGCCGTGATAACCGACGGAAAGATCATTCATCACAAGTGCTTTTTTCGTAATGACACCTTGCGCGCCGAAATTGATTTTGGCCGTTTTTACTTCTTTCGGACGGTCAATCCGCTCGACTTTTTCAAGTAATTTTTCTCTGCTCTCCGCACGCTTGACCTGCTTCTCTCTGTTGTAACTTTTGAGCCGATCAATAATTTCCTGCTGACGTTTGATATATTTCCTCTGATTGGAATAGGCGCGTTGCAGGGCGTACTCATTTTCTTCTCGCTGGCGAACATATGCGGAATAATTCCCTCGGTACCGTTTGACCGTTCCGTCTTCGGCTTCCCAGATCGTATTTGCTGTCTTTTCCAAAAAGTAGCGATCATGCGATACCACGATATAAGCACCCGGATATTGGGAAAGGTAAGATTCCAACCACGATATGCTGCTCAGATCAAGATAGTTAGTCGGCTCGTCAAGCAGCAACAGCTCAGGTTCCGATATCAGCAGCTTCGCAAGCGCAACACGCATGCGCTGTCCCCCGCTCAGCTGCGCAATTTTTCGGTTTATTTCTTCTTCCGTGAATCCGAGTCCTTTAAGTGTTCCGAGCGTCATACTTTGATAATAAAACCCTTTGCCGTCCTGAAACGCTTCCAGTTTTATGTGGTATGTCTCATTGAGTTTCGTAAGCACCGTAATATCCTGCTCCGATTCGATCTGACAAAGCAGCTCGTCCAAGTGGTGTTCTTCCTCGATCAAATTTGCAGAAGCTTTCAGCGTTTCTTCGAGAATACTGCAACTGTCATCAAGCCCGAGATCCTGATGCAGATAGCCGAGCGTGAGCCCATATTTTCGCGTAATATTTCCACTGTCCGGTTCCAGCATCCCGGCGATCATTTTCATCAGTGTCGATTTCCCTGTTCCGTTCGCCCCGATAAAACCGATATGTGCGCGTTCTTCTACAGAAAGCGTCACATCGCTGAAAATATCATCTGCTCCGAAATGTTTTCCGACATGATTGATTGATAGTAACATGATTTCTCCCAAATAGTATCTCTGTCTTGTTTTATTGTAACAAAAAAGATCTCTGCCGAAAAGCGATAAAAAAAGAAACCGTATTTCATAAATGAAA
>CAYUFL010000082.1:0-2639 GCA_964444065.1 uncultured Lachnospiraceae bacterium | reverse complement strand
CTCCCTTGCAATATAAACAGCAGCGAACCTTTATTGAATATTGGCAAAGACATAAGGATTGAAATCAAGCCTCCAATTATCCGAATATGCTTCCATTTGGATATTAATCGGTCCGTTTTGCGCATCAATGACAGGAAACGTCACGATACCGCTTATTTCGATGCCAGACAAAATCGTTCCGTCAAAATCATCGTATTCATAGTTTGTTTCTTCGTCATACTGATTGCTTCCTTGCGTGATAACCGAATTGAATGCGTAATATGACGCGGTGTATGCAGAATTGTTTTTCACCGTCACATATACACGGGTTTCGATTTTGGAAAACTCCACTTTCTGAATCGTAATGACTACTCCGTTTTGATCTTGCGACTGATTGAATGCAATTGTCGCAGTTGCCGGGGCCACAGCCTGCATGTAATCAATCACTTCGCAGCTGCGCGCAATCACACGCGGTGCGCTGACTGTTCCGCCGAACGCATTTTGACCTTTGTATTCCCCTTCAACGATACCGGATATCTTCACATAATCATCTTCTGCCACAACCAAATCGCCTTCATATACAACAATCGTATTGTGCTCATAGTTCGTCGGATCCTGCCAAACCTGCAGATATGTGGTACCGTCTTTTGTTTCTACGGACAAAACGCTACCAGTAAAATCAAAACGCTCACCTGCAAAGCTCTTCGGGTCACTGTATAAATCGGATATTTGCTTATCGGTGATCGGCGTCATTTTATTAAATTCCTCTTCCGAAATTTTTTTACTGCCGCAGCCATTGAAAGAAACCAAAATAAGCAAACTGACCACTGTACAAATTATTCTCTTCATAAATCCCCGTAATATTTGAATATTTTCTATAGTTATATTATATTTTATATTGAACATACGTGTCAACAATTGTATTTGCTATTTTTCAAAATATTATCGCCATCAAATTACATATATCTTACAGTAACTAAAAAACAGCGCTGTCGTAACGCTGTTTTTGCTTCAAAAAGATTCAATTGAATATATTCTTGATAATCCGCTGCGGACATGCTTTCACGCAAAGCATACATTCCAAACATTTGGCTGTGTCAAACACGAGCTTATTATCTGTATCCATGCGAAGTGCTCCCACTTCGCATGCCGCCACGCAGGCACCGCATCCGATACACTTCTCAAAATCAATATAGGTGCTTGTGCCGTCCTTTTTTACTTTGATGTTCTGACTTTTCAAATAGGAAATTGCATTCTTGATGTCTTTTTCCGTACCTTCGAGTTCAATCAAAAGCCTGCCTTCAATGTTGTAATTGATCTGCGCTTTCAGTATATTGATTCTCAGATCATAATTTTTTACCAGATTGTAGGTGATCGGTTCTCCCGTCAGCTGTTTCGGAAACAACAGCAGCAGTTTTACTTTAGTCATATTGTGCCTCCTTTCGGAGCTCTTCCTCGGATATTCAAGGCATTCAGTTTATTGCCGATCTGGAAATTCGTGACCGGCTCAGTTAAGGTGAATTCACCTTTCTGGATCTGTTCCTTTAAAATCGCGGCGATCTCTCTTGCCTTGGACAGACTTGCCATTGGTGAAGTGCGCACCTGTCTGCCCCCGATTTCAACAAATCCGCTCTTTAGCTGCGAGTAACTTACTTTTGCAAGCGGCGGAACACCGCTCTCGCTGCGTTTGGAGTAATCATATACATACGTGAAAATATCTTTGTCTTCCACGCTGACATATCGCATCATTTCTTCATCCAGAATCGGAATCGGAATCCCGATACCGACGAACATGCTTGTGCCATATTTCTCGTAAACGGCAGGCTTGATAAACTCAGTGGACATTTCCTTCATATTTCCGGTCACAGCAATCGTTGCCGCTCCCCCGATCGGTACGCCGTTTTCTCCGCGCTCGCCGCCGGTATTGAACTGTGTGCCGTGCCAGCTGACAAAACCCTGTGTCCCCGCAAGGAATATTTTTGTGCCCATCCCAATCGTGCGGAAATACGGATCATTCAACAGAGGACTGAGCTGTGCCGCCGTCGAATAGGTTACATTGGTGCAATTCGGTTGCAGAATGCCCATGTACGTATACAATCGTTTTGAGGAAGTATTGGTTGCTGCACCGTAATTCTGATACGCGTTGCGCGGATTATAGAGATATGCTTCGTTGATATCACTCAGATTGATATATGTCTTGATTTCTTTTCTCGGATAACAGTCGGTACCCTCCGAATATGAACGCAATTCGACATCCAGACCGTCAATCAAGTCACAAATCACATGGGCTCCGCCGTATTCAATGCCGCGGTCTTTGCTCGGCTCGGTCGCTCCGATATAAGTATCCACTGCAGCAAGTCCGCCGTATGCCTCGACATTGTTCAGATATATTTTTCCCATACGGATCGGAGGCGCCGAATGCCCGAAATTCAAAAATGCACCTGAAGAGCACATCGGACCGAAGGTCGCCGTCGTCACAACGTCAACGTATTCGCTTGCTTTCTTCATGCCTTCGCTTTTCACGATATCGATAATTTCTTCAGCATCAACCACAACAGCTTTCCCCGCCGCAATTTTCTCGTTGATTTCCTGATAGGTTTTAGCCATAGTTGCCTCCAAACATAAAAAGTATCCTTCATAAGAAAGATACTTAAATAATC
>CAYUFL010000081.1:0-4501 GCA_964444065.1 uncultured Lachnospiraceae bacterium | reverse complement strand
TGCATTGAGCAAAGCCAGCTTCTGTTCGTTGCGTTCTCTGTACCGCTGGACATCACTTTCTGCGCTTTTGCGATATGTTTTCATCTCGTCGTCCAATTCAATGAGGCGTCGGACATATTGATTGACGTCTTCGTTCATGGTAATTACATCCTTCTTTCGATTGGAACAAATTCCCCTGATTATTCATGAGGTTATACATTATAGTTAACTTTATTATAATAGCATTCTGCTGATTATTTGGAAAGTAAAAAAGCAAAAAAAACAAAAATTTGTGAATTGAGGTTTTCTGCGTCGGTATTGTGTACATACAAGGACGAAACTGCTGCGTGGGATTGCTTGTACAGTTGTATGAAATCAGTTAAGAAATCGCATCAAAAAAGTGTTTTTATAAAAAAATCAAGTAGTTTTGAAACAATCAAGATATCGTTTGAGAAGTCCATCACAATATATCTTCGTACACATTCATAATGACAGATACTCTGATTTATTGTAAATATAAAATGAAAATACAAAATCATTCCAAGGCGGTTGTTCGTTAAAATTATACAACACAAGAATAATACAAATTATTTTTGGGCGTTTGCGTAGGATATATGGGGGTGGAAGTGATTTATCGTCGCGGGAAATCGGGAAACCACTTTTTAGGTCAAGAAATCGTGAACAAAAAAGAAGCAGGCGTACAGAAAGCAACAAACGCCAAATGAATGAAAACGATTGCAAGCCACTGCAAAAACACATCCTGTACAACATATAATACATTCAAAATATAAATCAAAAATAACAGCGTGAATGACGTGTAAAAAATAAGATATATCTGCAAAAATACAATAACAATAAGGATTTATACTATTTGTTAATTAACACTATTGAATAAAAAAAAATGGAATGCTAAAATATGTTAAACGTTATCATTATTTTGCTGATCGGCTCAAAATAAGACATTTTTCATCGTGTGTATACATCAAAATGCGGAATTTAAAACTGAATATAAATGAAAGGAAATAATATTAACGTGTATTATAATTGAAAAGCCGATTAAAATAACAAAAGTGTTAGCTTAGGAGGTTCATGATGAGTCAGACTGCAGGCTGTAGCAAAGATTTGGATGATAAAGCCAAATACAAATTGATCGGAGAGATCATTGAAAAACACAAAGATAAAGAAGGAAGCCTGATTCAGGTTCTGCATGCCGCTCAGAACATCTACGGTTATCTCCCCCTTGAACTGCAGATGTTTATAGCGCAAGCTATGGATAAGCCTTTATCCGAAGTTTCCGGCGTAATTACGTTTTACTCCTTTTTTTCCACCAAGCCGAGAGGCAAGCATACGATTCGGATTTGTCTCGGAACCGCATGCTACGTGCGTGGCGGAAAGAAGCTGGTTGACAAGCTCGAAGACCTATTGAAAATCAGCGTCGGAGATACAACGCCCGACCTGAAGTTTACTTTTGAGATTGCACGCTGCATCGGGGCATGCGGACTTGCTCCCGCCATGATGATTGATGATACGGTTTACAAGCAGGTAAATCCGGATAAACTGGCATCAATCCTGGCAAAATATTGAGGAGGCGGCGGGTATGAAACAAATGAGCGTAAAAAATATCAAAGATATGGAAACCATCAAGCATACCTATTTGGAACAACGTGAAGATTACAGATATCAAGTGCTTGTCTGCGGAGGTGCCGGATGCGTGTCTTCCAACTGCGAAGAGATCAATATTGCTTTGCAAAAAGAACTCGCATCGGCAAAAATGCAAAAAGATGTATCCGTAACGATAACCGGATGCATGGGCACTTGCGCGGTGGGCCCTGTGATGCTTATTTTGCCGGACAATACATTCTATACGGAACTGACTCCGGGCAAAGTCAGTGAAATTGTTCAGTCGCATCTGATCCACAACACGGTTTTGGAAAAATACACTTACTTCGATAAAGCGCTTCAGCGTCACATCCCGGATATCAACGACATCAGTTTCTTTAAAGACCAGGTAAAAATAGCATTACGAAACTGCGGTATTGTCGATTTCAATTCGATCGATGCATATATTGCGCGTGACGGTTATCGAGCCATTGCCAAAGTAATCGGAGAGTGGTCCGACGAGCGCGTTGTCGATGAAGTGAAACGCTCCGGTTTGCGCGGTCGCGGCGGCGGCGGTTTCCCGACAGGGCTGAAATGGGAAGCCGGCATGAAAGCACCGAAAGGACAGAAGTATATTATCTGCAACGCGGATGAAGGAGACCCGGGCGCATTTATGGATCGCAGTATACTGGAAGGCGACCCTCACAGTGTGCTGGAAGGAATGATGATCGGCGGATTTGCAATCGGCGCGGATATGGGATATGTCTATGTCAGAGCCGAATATCCGCTTGCAGTGGAACGGTTGGGGGTGGCGATCGAGCAGGCAAGAGCCTGCGGATTGCTCGGGAAAAATATTCTGGGATCAAAATTCTCTTTTGATGTTGAAATTCGTATCGGAGCAGGTGCATTTGTATGCGGCGAAGAAACCTCGCTGATGGCTTCCATAGAAGGGAAGAGAGGCGAACCGCGGCAAAAACCGCCGTTCCCGTTTCAAAGCGGACTATTCGAAAAGCCATCCATTATTAACAATGTAGAGACACTTGCAAATATTGCGCCTATTATTCTGAACGGTGCTGAGTGGTATGCCGGTTACGGAACCAAGGGCAATGCCGGCACGAAAGTATTTGCTTTGGCCGGCGATATCGTGAATGCGGGTATTGTTGAAGTGCCGCTCGGTACCCCGCTCGGTAATATCATTTTTCAAATCGGAGGCGGGTGTCCGAACGGAAAAGAATTCAAATCGGCACAGCTCGGCGGACCGTCCGGCGGATGTGTGACAAAAGAATTTCTCAATACACCGGTGGATTATGATTCGCTCGCAAAGCTCGGCGCCATTATGGGTTCCGGCGGAATGGTCGTGATGAATGAGGATACCTGTATGGTTGACACGGCACGTTATTTCATGGATTTCATTCAGGACGAATCCTGCGGGAAATGTTTGGCATGCAGAGTCGGAACAAAGCGTATGCTGGAAATTCTTGTGCGTATCACGAAAGGAGAAGGACGGCAGGGCGACATTGAACTGTTGGAAGAACTTGCTTCCGTTATTAAGGATACCGCAATGTGCGGACTCGGACAAACAGCACCGAATCCTATCCTCAGCACCATTAAATATTTCAGAAACGAATTTGAAGATCATATCAAAAACAAATACTGTCAGGCAGGGGTATGCTCAGACTTGTTTCTTTCGCCGTGCGAAAATGCCTGCCCTGCAAGCATCAATGTTCCCGGTTATATGGCACTGATATCGGCGGGCAGATTTGTTGATGCTTACAATTTAATTCGTCAGGAAAATCCGTTCCCCGCTGTTTGCGGACGTATTTGTACGCATCCCTGCGAAGCGAAATGCAGGCGGGCAACACTGGACGAAGCAATGGCAATTTCCGATCTCAAACGCTTTGTTGCGGATTATGCGTTTGAGCATGAACAGGAAACGCGTCAGGATATCGTTTATATGAAAAACGGCAAAAGTGTCGGTATCATCGGTGCCGGGCCATCGGGTTTGACTTGTGCGTATTATCTCGCCCGAATCGGTTACGATGTTGTGGTTTACGAAATGGAACCGGTCGCAGGCGGCGTGCTTGCGTTTGGGATTCCTGAATACCGTTTGCCGAAAAAAGTGCTTGCTCACGAAATTTCCCTCATCGAACGGGAAGGCGTTAAAATCAAACTGAGCTGCAAAGTGGGCAAAGATATTTCCTTTGATGATCTGCGCAAAAAACACGACTCGATTTATATTGCAACCGGTACGCAGCTGTCAAATAAAATCAATGTTCCCGGTGAAGACCTTGAGGGTGTAGTTCACGGGTTGGATTATCTCAGAGATGTCAATTTGGGGAAAAATATCTATAAGGGCAAGCACGTTGTCGTCATCGGCGGAGGAAACACTGCAATCGATGCGGCGCGGGTTGCAATCCGATTCTGTGCGGAAAAAGTGACGATTCTTTACCGCCGAACGATTGAAGATATGCCTGCGGACAGCAGAGAAGTTGATGAAGCGCTGGAGGAAGGCGTGCAGGTGATCGAACTTGCCGCACCGGTGGCCTTTATTGGCAACGGACACGTGAAGGGTGTCGAGTGTGTGAAAGCCGAACTCGGCTCATTTGACGGGAGCGGAAGACGTAAACCGGTATTCGTTGAAAATTCGAACTTTGTGATTGATGCTGATCTGGTCATTCCTGCGGTCAGTCAGACTTCGGACTATCCTTTTATCAACAAAGATGAAGTACAAATCACATCTTGGGGGTCGCTCGTCACGGACAGCGATACGCTGATGACTTCCATTCGCGGTATTTTTGCAGGCGGAGATGTTGCCCGCGGTTCCGATACGGCCATTACGGCCATTGCAGACGGTAAAAAAGCGGCCATCTCGATTGATTTGTATCTGGGAGGAAAGGGTGAACTGAATAAAGGTACCCCGATC
>CAYUFL010000080.1:0-4519 GCA_964444065.1 uncultured Lachnospiraceae bacterium | reverse complement strand
CTACCGCAATGTGGAGGCGTATCGGAAGCAGGCGGAGAAGACGAACGCGAACAAAAAGAGCGCTGTTGCTCACGCGCTGGCAATCGGTGCAGAAATTGCGCAGATGATCAAGAACAGGATCGGACAGGTGGGCGAGAAGGCGGGGGCTGAAAAAACATCGGAATTGATGACGCCGAATCAAGATATTTCGAAGAATGGGAAAGACTTGAACGAAACGGTTACGAAAACGGAGACCGCGGTGAATGAAGAAAACACGTCGGGAAACAGTGACTTGCATGAAGAATCGGAACATGGTAAGATCGAAGATGTAGCGGTTGCATCGGCAATTTTTGTGAACAAATCTGATCGACTTTTTGAAAATGCGAAGAAGGTTACTCCGATAGAGGGATATGAAGATATCGTCAGTCATGCTGATCCCGGTGCGTTCTATGCATATACTTCTGATGGAAATACGGAATATACTTATTCGCCAGAAGAGTTTGCCAACATGATCAGACAATCCCCAAATTATCATGGAGGAAATATACGACTCCTTGCATGTTCTTCCGGTGTTGGTGCGAACAGTGTTGCTCAGCAGTTAGCGGATGAATTGGGTGTTGATGTGCTGGCTCCGAACGATTTTGTATGGATATATTCTGACGGAGAAATGTTTGTTGCAAGTAGCCCAACTAAACGAGATGGGAAATGGATAATAATGAAACCAAGGAGGAAATAGATGAAATATTTGGGGGAAATAAAAGAGCTTTATCAACAAGACTATGGATATCCGTCGATTACATCGCTTATATCAGATCAGCCGATGGAGCATAAAAAAGAAATTTTGGATTATTTAAAAAAAGGCGAGGTGCTTGCGGCAGCTGCGGGTCGCGCTCGGGATGTAATCAGCGGAGAATTTATTCCCACTGAGTGGCTCACACTTACTGACGGAGAGTATGAATGGCAGACAAATCTCATTTTCTATGTCGAGAAATACAATCTTAAATTACCTGATGAGATTGTGAAACATATCCTTTCAAAGAAAAATAAGGCGTGATTCTCTGTCTTTTGATGTTTTAGCCCCTTCGGGGGCTTTTTTTGTTGCCTTCTCGCCCGACGCAATCCACGCCGCATGGCTCGGAGCGCTGTCCTCGGGAGCGTCGCAAATGACGGGGGTTGCGGCGAACCGCCTCGCAAACAAAGACGGATTGCTCAGCGCGGAGAATCTGAACAAGCTGTCGGACAGCGATTTACACAAAGTCGGGGTCGCGGTTACCAACGCGTATGCGGAGACAGTAAAGGCAGACCCGAATATGAACGTTACCGATGCACAGATCGAAGCGTACAAGAATCAGTCGAAGAAGAGCATGGGGAGCAAGGAGAACGCGATTGCGCAGATACTGATCAAGACTGATGAGCTGAAAAGTACACTTTCGAATAAGATTGATGAGGCGAAGGCGCAGGTAAAAGCGGCGGGAATCGATGTTGATGAGACTGCGAACAACAAGGCGTTGCAGGGGGATGGGGATGGTGGTAGAATACAGGAAAGTGCAGATGACAATACTTCGACAATTAAACACTTGCCAATAGAGACGAAAACAAGTGTTGATGTAAAATTGAAGAGCTATCTATTAAATAAAGATCATTCGACAGGAGCGAGCAAAGCAAAATGGTTCGAATCAGCTTTAGGATTCACACAAAATAATATCGATGAATTAAGCAGTCAAATTGTTTTTGATCCAAAGAAAGCTGTCGTAACTGCAAACAATGAATTTGGAACAAAATATAATCAAGTAATTTTATTGACTGGCGCAAATAAGAAACAAATTAATGTTACAGTAGCATGGATTAAAAACAACGATGGAGTTGTAAGGTTTATAACAGCTATTCCATCAAAAAAGAAATGAGGTATGTGTATGATTAATGAGTATGATTTGGTTTTTGCAAAAAAAGCATTATCAAAGTCAGTTAATAAAGGTTGTCAGGGAACAGTTATGTTGATTTATCGAGATCCAAAACTGGCATATGAAGTCGAATTTATAGACAAAGAGGGGAATACTCTTGATGTTTTGACTGTTTATCCATCTGATGTTGAGAAGCTCTAAATACAATATATCCTGATAGAGGATACGTTCCGACACCGAATGCACCGAAAGAAGCTGTGGAAGCAATTGAACGATTTATGAAAACTAAAAAAGAACGCCGTCGTCTCGGGTATATGGACTGAGCTTCAGCCCCTTCGGGGGCTTTTTTAATTGCCTTCATTAGTTTTCTTTCTGCACGACACCGAAGCCTCGACCTACGGTGTATTATCGGGCGCATCGGAGGTTTTCCTCGGGGAAGCGCTCGGCGCTCTTGCCAAGGGCGGAAGTAAATTTCTGAGCAAAAAGCTTGAAGGTACAGTGATCGGGGCAATAAAAAACAACGCTTCGAAAGCCATCAATGAAATACTCGAAAGTTCGCAGACTGCTTCCGCTGTTGCGGCGATTATCAAGAATATGGGCAAAGAAGCGGCAGAGGAATACTTCCAGTACGCGCTTGACCCGCTGATGCAGAACATTTCGTTTGACGGAACAGACTACACCGCAAAAGAGATTATCGAAAATGCCTTCTCGCCCGATGCAATCCACGCCGCATGGCTCGGTGCGCTGTCCTCGGGAACATCGCAAATGACGGGACTTGCGGCAAACGGCGTAGCGTCAAAGCTGACGGGTAAGGGCGGGCTCTTAAGTGAGCAGAACCTGAACAAGCTTACCGAATCGGAAGCCAAAGAGATAAACGATGCGCTGACAAACGCCTATGCGGGGATGCTGGAAAATGAAGGCTACCGCAATGTGGAGGCGTATCGGAAGCAGGCGGAGAAGACGAACGCGAACAAAGCAACCGCGAATGCTCATGCGTTGGCAGTCGGGGCTGAGCTGGCACAGATGATCGAGACGCAAACGCAGAAAGCGGAGAAAGAAGCAGGAAGCAAAAATGTTGCTAAAGCAGTCACCGCTTCGCAAAATGAAGAATCTGCAAACAGAAATGGCAAGAAAACTGCCGTCGCTGCGCAGGCGCAAACGGAAAGTATAACCACGTTTAGCGAAGAAAAGCTCAAGAGTATGAGCGTATCGCAGCTGAAAAGTATCCTGCAAAGTCTTGCCCCCGCATTTGCGGAGAAATGGAAGTCCGCGGGACTGAAAGCTGCGGAAGTAGACAGGCAGGTTGCGGAGATGCTCGGGGGGAAAGATGTTTCTTCGTTGGCAGAGAGTGTCGATATGATGCAGAGGGAGTTGGGGGCAGGTGGGAATGGGGATATTCTCAATCAATCGGTCGAAGCGGAAACCCAACCTCGGCAGAATCCTGCGGAGATGTTGAAGGGGGAAGAAAATGGTGGTAGAATAAAGGCAGAAGAAGGCGATGTCTATTCAGAGGAAGAGAAAGCCCTCTATGAAAAAGAAGCAGAGCCGCTCTTTCCGATGCGTTCGGTTGACAAAACAAAAGACGCACAGACAGTGAGCAGAGCGAAGGAGATTCGAACTGACTTGCCAAGCAGACTTAAACGATCCGGGAACTTGGGATATGCACAAGTCGATATTGAGGGGTTGGGTCAGCAGGAGTATTATGCGCACAGCCGAATAGATCAAGATAATTATTCAGAAAGTATTAAGCAAAAACATCCCAATATTGTGATTAATCCTGTAAAACCGATATTTGAGGCGATTGAAGTAGGACCCAATAATATTATTGGTGAGGATGAGTCATATTCTAGAACTTCTGACACAGAGTATAAGATTCTGAATCAAATTGCGGAACAACTCGGCGACCGTTATGATGCGCAAGGAGCGATAACTCTTTTCACCGAACGCAGACCGTGTCCGAGTTGCGCAAGAAATATCAATCAGTTTCAACAGAAATACCCAAATATTAAGATTTTTATTGTTCATAACGAAGGGGTCAATATCCTAAAGGAGAAATAAATGGAAGATTTTACTTTTGATGAATTAATCGGAGATATCAAAGACGCATTTGAAGAGTTTTCAACATCCATGTTGAAAAGAGGTGAAAATTATTTGCAGGTATTGGCACGATTTTATGTTGAATATGACAATGTGATGGATGCAGGAATCTGTGAAAATGCGATTATTGCCGCTACGCTTTGCATGGAGTTGGAAAAAGTGGGACAAAAAAGTATTTTTAAAAGTCAATATAAACGACTTATGGATGCTTTCAATGTCTATTCCCCCTCGAAAGTAGCGGGAGAGATCAGCCCCGAAGAGGTTGAAGAACTGACGCGGATGGTTGCAAAGGCGTTGGATTATTTTACAACATATGAAAGTAGTGTGAGCTTAAGCTCCTTCGGGGGCTTTTTTTATTGCTTGATTACGCATCCTCCGCCTTCTCTTTTCAATCGAAGACGATCTGAATGCGGCGGGTTCCTACATCGAAGACCTTGACCAGTGGGTGGCAAAACCGGGACAGCAGGAGACGCTGAACAATCTGCTCTACGAACAGCGTCTGGCATGGAAACAGCAGGCGGAAGCGGTCAATAAACAGTATA
>CAYUFL010000079.1:0-4582 GCA_964444065.1 uncultured Lachnospiraceae bacterium | reverse complement strand
ACCGATGACAATCACCGACAACTGGACGATCCTGATGGCGGTTTACGCACTGGTATCCGCTGCGGTAATGATTCTCTCGACCAAGAAGAAACAAAACGTACAGATGTCTTAAGGACATCAAGCGATATGCAATCATTCAGATTGCATTGCTGATGGGAAATGTTTTCTTCCGGCTGCTCGGAAGGGATAGTCAGTTAAATAAATAAAATATAAAAAGTGTGTTTTCTCTTGAGGAAAGCACACTTTTCATTTTCGAAAGATGCGGATGAGGCGAAGGAGATCAAAACGAAGCAAGCGAGCGGATTGTTTTTGTTTTTAACATTGCGCTGAACGGAGATTGTGGCGTAATAAAAACGGCAGCAAAACGAGCAAATTCAATTTTTACTGTTCAAGCTGTGACGGAATACTTGTTGATATCGGAACTCTTGAACAATAAAATTTTTTGATTTGAGTTATATCGGGTCAATGATTTTATAAATTTATAAAATTTTAATCGCACTAATTTGTTATACATAAATAATTTAAAAGAATATTTTACAAATCGGTTTTATACATGTATAATAATATCGTGTTTTATGCATGGAGGACGTAATATGGTAAAATTGGAAAAAAATCAGGAAATGAGAGCTGATATTTTAAATACAGCAAAAGTGTTGTTTTATGAATATGGATATAAAGACACGCTGTTCGTCCATATTGCCAATGAGCTGGGGATTACAAAAGGATTAATCACTTACTATTTTGGTACAAAGGCAAATCTGGCGAACGAAGTTTACACGCAGTTTGAAATGGAAATTAATAATAAAATCAATTTTATGATGTATGCAAACCATATGCAGCAGTACAATTATGAACCGAAACTGGTGATCGCCGTCATTCAGATGACGACACTGGATATGTTTCATCAGGATGAAAAAGCGCGGCGATTTTTCGTAGAGCATATGTATGAGAATCTGCAGTTCGGTATTGAAGATACGTTTATTCCGTTTTATATGGCACAGAGGCGAAAAGGCGGAAGAGAAGAGCTGAAGAAATATGATTATGTGAAAATGATGGCATTTTCACAAAGGGCTGCAAGAGCATCTACGTCTCTGGCGTATTTCCGTGACAAAATAAATATTCCTTACGAGGAATTTGTTGATTATTCATTATCGTTGCATTGGAAAATCGAGCAGATGCCGGAGACGAAAATAAAAGAGATGCTGGAAACAGCAAAGATGCTTTATAAAAGTCTGCAGATACAAATTAAGCCGATGTTTGAAATTGCGAGTGGTGTTGATGAACTATAAATAAAAAGAGCAGTACGGAAGAACCCCTTCTGTACTGCTCTTTTGTTTGGGAATTCAAGTTGAAATTTTAGAACGGTCCGTACCCAATGTAATATAATGCGGTAAGGATGACCGTGCCGGTAAGACACCACCATAGGAACAGCCGGAACATAAATTTGACCCAGACCGGATAAGGTATTTTCGCTGCTTCCAGATAACTGATGTTGCATGAGTCATGAGGGATGATAAAGTTTGAAAATCCATCGCCGAACGTATAGGCAAGTACAGTTGTCTGAGCGCTCATTCCCACGATTTGTCCGATCGGCGCAAGAACAGGCATCAGCATTACTGCTTTTGCAGAGCCGGAAGGAATGATAACATTTAAAATGGATATAAGGGTCATAACCCCAAACGGAATCAGAAAATCGGGCAGTATGCTCAATGCGGAGGACAGTGCGTGAATAATTGTGCTGACGATCATTCCTTCGGTCAGGATCAGTCCAATCGCGTTTGCCATTACGATGATAATAATCATGCCGGCAACAGAAGTGACGGATTTGTTCGCGTGTTTTATTACAGACTGGAAGTCGGTTTTGGAAAAAACACTGACAATAATGCCGCAGGAAATCATCATTGCGCTGATTTCGTTGGTGCCCCATCCCCAGAACGTGCATCCGATCACGATAACCGTGAAAACCGCAACAACAACTGCCAAATTAATCCAATCGGTCAAATTGATCGCACGGCTGGTTTTGGCTTGATCCTGATAATCTGCGGTTGGATTTCCGATACCGTGCATGAATGATTTCGTAGGGTCGTTTTTGATGCGCTTTCCGTATATTAACGTGTGTATGATTGTGACACTCAGTAGAATCGCGAAAGCGATGAAACGGACGCCGATTCCGGAATAGATCGGTAAGCCGACGAGGTTTTGGCAGATTGCTGTGATGGAGTTGATCGGACCGGAGATCGCGGAGCAAGCCGTACCCAGCATGACAATCGAAAGACCGACAATGGCATCGTAGCCGATCGAAATGGTCAATAGGATGATGGTTCCCGTAAATGCGATGAAGCATTGGGGTGGTACAATAAAACCGAACAATGAGAATGTTATGGTGACCAAAACGATCAGCGTGCTTTCTTTGCCTTCGAATCTGCGGCACAGACTTGCAATGATCGCGTCAAACATTCCAGTTTCCGAGCAGCAAATTACCATGAATGTGCCGCTTATGATCAGAAGGATAATAGAGATTGATTTGATTGCTGATTGCACCAAAATCAAAGGGATTTGCCAAGGCATTACGCTCACATGATCTGTACTGATATATGAATTCGCGTTGATTGAAGATATCCCTGTGAGAGGATCGACTATTTCTTCGTAGGTGCCGCCCGGAATGATCCATGTGCATATCATTGCCAGCAGAATAATCAAAAAAATCAAGAATGCCGCACTTGGAATTTTGCGCAGAAAACGACTGTTGTGTGCCTTCATTATACCCTCTCATAATATTAAATTGTAATAATACATGTATAGTATATATGCTTTATTATAAAAATTTAACCAAATAAAGTCAATATAAAATTAAATATTAAATTCAAATACAAAAATATTTCACTGCAAACTGACATGAAAATTAAATATAAAATGGCTTATATATGCTAATAAATTAACAAAATAAATGAATTTCAGATTGTTTTTAATATATATGGGATTAAAAATAAATTATAAATATGTATTGACAAATGATAATACAAAAATTATACTTATACTAGTATAAACATAGAGGCATATTTCTTGTTCGGACAAACCGGTTTTCACTTACGATATGAGAGATGTGGTTTTCTTAAAAAAACAGGAGGTTTATGAATGGAAACGAAAAAGGCAATTTATACCGTCAAGTCGGCGCGATACGGAATCACAAACATGTTTTCGACGCTGCTTACTACGGTGGCGACCACATTTTGGGCGCTGTTCCTGACATCCGCTGTCGGACTGGAAACAGCAATGATGGCTACGATCTTAACGCTCAGCAGTACGGTTGATTTGGTATCAATTCCGCTGTGTGGTTTTATCCTTCAAAAAGCGAAATTTAAAAAGGGAGGAAAGTTCCGTCCGTGGCTGCTGATCGGTGGAATCGGGGCGGCATTGCTTCGTTGGCTTTCCTTTACTGATTTGGGCTTGAGTACCGGAGGACAGGCAATTTGGTTTACAGGCACTTATGTTTTGACTTATGTATTTTTTAATCTCGCATATTCCGCATTTACGGGATTGCTGCCTGTTATGGCGAAAAACCCGCAGGATCGAGTATCTTTTGCATCTGCAAGAGTAACATTCAATTCAATCGGAAAGTTTCTCTTCAGCTTGACGAGCGTTGGATTAATCGGTGCATTCAGCCGCTTTGAAAATGATCCGCGCGGTTATTCCATCTTTGCTTTGGTGATTGCAGTCCTTGTCATTTTTGGCTTTGTTCAACTGTTCTTCGCAGCGAAAAAGGACGACGTAATTGAAGTATATACAGATACAACAAAAGAAGGTTCGAAAAAAGTCGATCAGTATGACGCATCGGTATGGGAAATGATCAAATTCACGATCACGAAACCTTTCCTTCTTTATCTGCTCAGCTCTGCATGTAAAGGAACCACCTATTTTATCATTACAGGTCTTGCTGCTTATTACTACACGTATGTAGTAGGCAACAAAGGCATGCTGACAGTATACCTTACTGCAAGTACATTTTTGATGATATGCGGTGCGTTCATAACACCTTTTGTGAGCAAACTTCTGAAAGGTTCCAGAAACACATTTATATTCGGGAATCTGCTTTACGGACTCTGTCTCGGTTCTGCGTATTTCTTCGGAAAGACAGCGGTATCGTTCACAGTGATTATGTGCTTGGGTTATCTCGGATACGCATTCGCACATGCATCTGAAGTTGCTGTGTACTCCACGGTTGTGGACTACACCAAATGGAAAAACCGCAAGGACTTGAAACCGTTTATGATGACATTGTTTTCGCTTACGCCCAAAATCGGGACGACGATCGGCAGCGCGGTGCTTGGCTTTGGACTTGTAGCAGTCGGTTTTGTGAAAACCAATGTGACACCCGGTGCAATCGAAGGGATTCGCACGTTGCTCAGCGGCCTGCCTGCGGCATTGACGGCGATTTCGGTTATTGCGATGATCCTGTTCCCGCTTACCGAAAAGAAAGTTTTGGAAATGTACGAAGATATGAACCGCCAGGATCAGGAAGCAAAAACACAGGCATAATCGCAGGTGCCATCTGAAAATAGAAATAATATAAAGAGGACAGATA
>CAYUFL010000078.1:0-4600 GCA_964444065.1 uncultured Lachnospiraceae bacterium | reverse complement strand
TTCCCCCTGTCATAATTTCTGCTGTTTTGTTTTATTTGAGAGATTGCGTCCTGCAATTTAATTGTACCTTGTAGGACCGGAATTAATTCTTTATACCCGATTGCCTGCATAGATCTGTTTGTTTGATTATATCCCAAGTCAAGAAGCTGCTGGACTTCGGATAGCAATCCATGCCGAATCATTTCATCCACACGGGTGTTGATGCGCTCGTATAAAATATCTCTATCAAGATTAATAGCGAAATATAGTGTATTCGGATATCGATATTTTTTCTTTTTCGTAATATCACTTTTTTTCTGACCTGAAGCATGAATGTATTCCAGTGCACGGATGACACGATTACAGTTATTGGGATGTGTTATTGCCGCATATTCCGGATCCGCACATTCTAAAAGCGAAAACAAATAATTGGATCCTTTAATATTGTCAAGTTCAACAAGCTCGGCTCTGTAAATGGGGTCAATGGTATCGCTATTATAATCATATGAGGCATATACGATACTATCCAGATAAAGCCCGCTGCCTCCGGCGACAATAGGTATCTTATTTTTTTGATCGATATTTTCGATATAAATGCGTGCTTTTTCGGTAAATGCAAATATTGATACCTCTGCATCAGGATCAAATTCATCAATCATATAATGTGGAATGTCGTGCATTTCAGTTTGCGTTATTTTGGCTGTTCCAATATCAAGTTTGCGATAAATTTGAAAGGCGTCGGCAGAAACGATCTCACCGTGATACTTTTCAGCCAGCGCGAGGGATAAAGCTGTTTTTCCGCTGGCCGTCGGACCTGCAACAGCAATAAAACGATCCATATTCAGATCCTTTCAAACATTTTCATAAAATATTTTTGATGTATTTTTCCAAGAATCGGACGTCCATGAGGACAAGTATATGGCATTTCCGTTTCATACAAGTCCTTAATGAGTGCACGCACTTCATTTTCACTAATGTTCTCACTGCCTCGAACAGCATTATGACAGGCAATTTTCAATAATTTTTCGCTGCGTTGCATAAATTGATCTGTTGTGTGCACATCGCTGATTTCATCTGCAAGTTTTAATACAATAAATTCAGCTTCATTTTGTGTGAAATAATATGGAATGCTACGTATTGCTATATATTGTGTATCGAACTCATCGATTTCGAACCCTATTTTCAAAATATTATCTATGTTATTCAACAAAATGTATCGTATTTTGTTTGACACAGCAATAAGGATCGGCAGCATTAATGGCTGCATTGCAATTGATCCCGCTTGAAATGCATGAAGATACTTTTCATACAAAACCCGTTCATGCGCCGCATGTGTATCAATCGCAAAAAGTTCTTCTCCCATTTCAAAAATCGCATATAACCCGAATGCATTGCCGATATACCGCATATTTGATATTTTAAGTATCAGCGATTTATCGACAATACCACTTTGATATTTGTTTTCAATCAAGATCGATTGTCCATCTTCTGTTTTTGATTCCGAATTTAATTTTAACGTTGAGGTTCCTTCGCCTGTACTTTTGCCATCATTAACAGGCAAAATAACATTCTTTGAATTAATTTTTTCAGGGATATAATCAGCAGCCTCTTCCATGACAAACGTCTCGGTCGGCGGAATAATGTACGTTGTTTTCGTTTGTAAAGAAGATTCCCTGATTATAAATTCTTTTTTTAATGCATCGCGAATTCCTTGTTTGATGAGCATCAGAATCAAAGATTCGTTTAGAATCTTTACTTCTAGCTTTGACGGATGTACGTTAACATCAACCATATGATAAGGAATTTGAATATAAAGCAGAAAACTTGCTCCTGTCCTACCATAGTATTCTTTATAAATTTGATCAATTGCCTTGTTGATTGATTCCGAAATAATGTATCTGCCGTTCAGTATGATATACTTCCAGTTTTTATCTGCGGAAAATGCTGGAGAAGCAATATAACCACTCACATACAAAGGCGCATCGTCAATGTCAATTCGAATCATGCCCAACGCAGCATTCTGTCCCATGACGGAGGCAAGGCACTCCAACACATTCCCGTTGCCATTTGTGTAAAATAGTTCCTTCCCATCGCAGATCATTCTAAATGAGATTTCGGGATGCGCAAGTGCAGTTTTGGTGCAAACATCAAGGATTGCTTCTGTTTCTACTTGGTCTTTTTTCAAATATTTCAACCTTACGGGAATTGTGCGAAATAAATCGCTTACTTCAATAATAGTTCCTTGATTGCAAGAAATTTCATTTTGTGAAATGATATCATTCTGGATTACCCTTGCAAGTGTACCGATTTGTTCGCCAGCAGTTCTTGTAATGACAGAAATATCTGCTGCAAATGAGATGCTGGCAAGTGCTTCTCCTCGGAATCCAAGTGTCGAAATCGAATCCAGTGATCCTGACAGTTTGCTTGTTGCATTTCTTAAAAATGCTTTTGGCAGATCTTCGTGAGGGATGCCGTCTCCATCATCAACAACTTTAATCAGTGACTTCCCACCGTTTTTAATTGTGATTGCGATTGTTTTACTGTTTGCATCAATTGAGTTTTCAAGCAGTTCTTTCAGCACGGATGCACCGTTGACAACTACTTCACCGGCAGCAATTTTGTCTATTAATTCTTTTGGCAGTAATTCTATATGCTTCATACTATTCACACAAATCACTCTTAATTTTTGCTACAAAATTCATTACTTCCATTGGAGTCATTTCATTAATCGGAAGGTTTTTGATTTCTTCCGCGGCGGTGATATTCTTAAAATTTAGCATATTTTCATTGGACTTCGTTTGTAATGGTTGTTTTTTTGATTTTTTCTTAGAGGTTTTTGTTTCGTTTTCTTCCAATAATTGCAACAATTCTTCTGCGCGTATAATCACAATATTTGGCAGACCGGCCAATTTTGCTACTTCAATACCATAACTTTTATCAGCACTTCCGCGTTTAATACGGTGTAAAAATAAGATGCCGCTGTCAGTTTGTTTGACTTCGATAGAATAATTCACAATGCCGTTTTCATTTTCCAATTCCGTCAACTCATGATAGTGTGTTGCAAAAAGAGTTTTGCATCCGATTCGTTCTTTGTCATGCAGAAATTCTGCAACTGCCCATGCAATGCTGAGTCCGTCCAGCGTACTGGTTCCTCTGCCGACTTCATCCAGTATCACGAGACTGTTTTTCGTTGCGTATTTCAGTATATTGGATACTTCACTCATTTCAACCATAAATGTGCTCTGTCCGCTTGCAAGATCGTCGCTTGCCCCAACACGAGTGAATATCCGATCAACAATACATAGATCAGCTTCCGTACAAGGCACAAAACAACCGATTTGACACATTAAACTGATAATTGCAACTTGTCTTATGTATGTCGATTTACCAGCCATATTCGGTCCGGTAATAATAGACATGCGATTTCGATCGATATCAAGCAATGTATCGTTTGCGATAAAATTTTCTCGACCGATCATTTGCTCTATTACCGGATGTTTTCCTGAACCAATATTAATTTTGCCATCCGTATTTAAATACGGCCGCACATATTTGTTTTTATAACTGACATATCCAAGCGAACACAGCACATCAAGTGTGCCGATCAATTTTGAGTCTTTTTGCAATACCGGAATAATCCGTGTTATTTTTGCGGTTATTTCAGAAAACAGTTGGTTTTCCAGCTCAATTAATTGTTCGTTTGCATTTATAAGCTTATTTTCGATTTCTTTTAATTCTTCTGTGTAGTAGCGCTCTGCGTTGACGAGTGTTTGTTTACGAATAAAATAATCCGGTACCATGCTTAATAACCGAATATTTTATTGTATTTAATTTTAAGATTCTTAATGCCGCTCTTTTCTTTTTCGTTTCGCTCCAGTTCAGCCAAAACCGTGCGGGCATTATCTCTAAGATTTTTTAGTTCATCTACTTCTGTACAATAGCTAGACCGAATTAAGTTTCCGTCTTTGATTGTTGAGCCGCAATCAGGATTGATTGCGCGATCAATTAAATCAGCAATTTCGGATAAATCATCCAATTGATCGCGTATTCCGGACAGAAGAGAAAATTCTACATTTTTCAGCAGTAATTTTATTTTTGGAATGAGATAAAGCGAATTTTTAAGCGCGAGCAAATCTTTGCCGCTGAGTGTCAGATAGCTGATCTTGGAACACATTCGTTGAATATCAATCGTTTGATTTAAATAAGAGATTAAATCTTCCGTCATCATAATATCGGAGGTCAATTCACTGAGCGCATCATGACGTTGTTGAACTTCAGAGAAGCTGATCAGCGGTTCGTTCAACCACTGTTTGAGCATGCGCGCACCGATAGCCGTTACGGTATGATCCAGTACCCAAAGCAGACTTCCTTTTTTTTCTTGCGAACGCAGGGTTTCTGTTAACTCAAGATTCCGTTTTGTGAAAAAATCAAGATGCATATACTGATTGCTGTGGACAATTTGCACCTTATTGATATGGACGAGAGAATTTTTTTGTGTTTCTTCCAAATATCGGAACAGTGCACCGCAAGATTTAATCTGAGGCTCGTTTTGATCCAAGCCGGAAGCATTTAAAGAATATATTTTCAGTTGTCTCGTGATGTGTTGTACGCAATCTTCATA
>CAYUFL010000077.1:0-4645 GCA_964444065.1 uncultured Lachnospiraceae bacterium | reverse complement strand
CAGCATACGTTTCCCCGCAGAAAACAACTTGCTTTTGATATCTGTTCCTTCTTTTCCTGATCCGTCACCGAACACGGTATCCATCTGAATCATATTATCCATGTACATCATTCCGCCCGCTTCCGCAATAATGGCTTCATTTGGATCAAGCATGATTTCGATAAACTGCAGATCCTCCCCGTGGATTTTGAATTCTACTTCGTGTGCTCTTTGCATGTTTCTTCATTACCTCCGTAATTCCTTTTATATAAAACCATGACGGTTATATATCATTCTTCGTTCATATAAGGGTATTCAAATCCCTTTGCAGGCTCGAAATTCTCTTTTATACTCCTTTGACTGATCCAACGCATTAGATTTGTTTTGCTGCCTGCTTTATCATTCGTGCCGGATTTGCGTGCGCCCCCGAACGGTTGTTGACCTACCACCGCTCCGGTTGGTTTGTCGTTGATGTAAAAATTGCCTGCCGCATGATACAGTCTTTGCGAAATTTGCTGTATCACTTCTCTGTCTTTTGCAAACACTGCACCTGTCAGCGCATACTTTGATGTCTCATCACAAAGCGTCAGCGTTTCATTCAGCTTCGATTCATCATAAACATATATCGTAACCACAGGACCGAAAACTTCCTCCTGCATCGTTTTAAATGCGGGATCCGTCGTTTTTATCACTGTCGGTTCAATGAAATATCCGACACTCTCATCACACCCGCCCCCAATGAATAATTCTGCCTTATCCGAATTTTTTGCATAATCAATATAAGATCGAATTTTATCAAAAGAACTTTTATCTATTACCGCAGACATGAAGTTGCGGAAATCTTCCGGATCACCCATTTTAATTTCGGACACGGTCTGTTTCAATCTGTCGTCCACTTCTTTTTCCATACTGCTAGGTATGTAAACCCTTGATGCCGCCGAACATTTTTGCCCCTGGTATTCAAACGAGCCTCTTACGATTGCTGTAACAACTTCCTGTGCATCCGCGCTTTCATGCACAAAAATAAAATCTTTCCCTCCCGTTTCACCGATCAGACGAGGATACGTGCGATAGTCTCTAAGATGTTCCCCAACCGTTTTCCATATTGAATCAAAAGTCTCGGTAGATCCTGTAAAATGAATTCCTGCAAGATTTTTGTCTTTTATGACAATATCGCCGATCTGTTTTCCGCTTCCCGGAATGAAATTAATCACTCCGGCGGGCAGACCCGCTTCCATCAATATTTTTATGATCAGGTAGTTTGAATAAACACTTGTCGACGATGGTTTCCAAATAACGGTATTTCCGCAAATCGCCGGTGAAGTCGGCAGATTGCCCGCGATAGAAGTGAAATTAAACGGTGTAATCGCAAACACAAAACCTTCCAATGGACGATATTCGGTTTTATTCCAAACAGAGTGTGAATTGTTTGGTTGTTCTTTGTATATCTGATTTAAAAAATATGCATTAAAACGGAAAAAATCACACAGTTCACAAACAGCGTCAATTTCTGCCTGATAGATGGTTTTACTCTGAGAGAGCATCGTTGCAGCATTCATAAGTGAGCGGTAAGGACCCGATATTAATGCCGCGGCTTTCAAAAATATAGCTGCACGGTCTTCCCAGTTCATCTGCTGCCATGCTTGTTTTGCCTCGAGCGATGCATTGATTGCATCATTTACTTCTTTTTCTCCGGCTTTATGGTAATAAGCCAACACATGCTCTTTTTCGTGCGGTATAATACACGGATCGGTATCTCCCGTAAATACTTCTTTTCCCCCTATAATCAAAGGAATATGCATCTGCTGTTTTTTGAGTAGGGAGATCTTTTGTTTTATTTCCGATTTTTCGCTGCTTCCAGGCATATACGATAATATCGGCTCGTTCTGCGGTATCGGAATTTCAAAAATACCATTATTCATCAACAATACTCCTTGACCTTATTGAATATAATTATAAACCGCACAATAAAGAAAAGCAATCGCATCCACCTTGTTTAAAAACTTTCAGTCAGTGTTAATGTATCTATTTTTTTAATCCAATTATTTCGATAATCTTAATTTTTATAATTCAAAAAAAGACGCTGAATGCGTCTTTTTGATTTGTTATTAATCGATATAACGAACAGGCATAATTAAATACATATAATTATCGCTGTTCACGGGTTTAATCAATGTCGGGCTGAGTTTATCTTTAAACTCGATGATAATACGTTCGTCTGTGATGATTTTAAGTACTTCGACAAAAAATTTAGAATTGAATGCGATTTTTAAATCTTCACCGTTTTTATTTATATTTACTTCTTCGGAAACTTTTCCGATATCGGATTCGGATGTAATCATTAATTTATCGTCAGTAAAACTCATTTTTATCAATGAATTTTTCGATTCATCTGTTATCAACGATGCTCTGGAAACACTGCTGAGCAATTCATCTGTGTTTAATTTGACGATTGTTTTGATTTCTTTTGGAATTAAAGATTCATATTTGATAAATGTTCCTTCCAATAAATTGGAAATGATCTGTGTGTCGCCGATATTAACAATAAATTTATTGTTTGCAATATGGATCATTGTATCATAATTATAAAGCGCGAGTATTTTGAGTATTTCTGAAAAAGTTCTGCCCGGAACAATACAATTCATTTGATTGCTTGATTCACCGGCAAGCACTTTTTCTCTTCTGAGTGCCAATTTAAATCCATCCAACGCAACAAACTGCAATAATTCTCCGTCATATTCAGCCAGAATTCCTGTCAGTACAGGCGATATATTTTCCTGATAAGCACAAGCAAATACCGTATCACGAATCATACTTTTCAAAGTATCGTGATTGACTCTGATAAAATCTTTCACATCGTATAAACTGATTTTCGGGTATTCTTCCGCATTTCTACCCAGTATTGTAACATCGGAAGTTGTATCGGATTCCGAACAATTGATATTCATTACATTTCCTTCTTCGATACTGAAATTAACCAGTTCATCGGGATATGTTCTCAATAATTCAGACAATGTTTTGATCGGAATCACAACCGATCCTTTTGTTTTTACGATTGCAGGCAATTTACTGATAATGGATAATTCCCCGTCACTGCCCTTAAGCATTAATTGATTTTCTATTGCTTCGATATAAATACATTCTAAAATAGGCATTGTTGTTTTTGCAGATATAGCACGGGATACTGTATTGAGCGCTTTGAGCATATCCTGATTGTTAACGGAAAATTTCATGAGAGCACCTTCTTTTTTTCATTCTATCTTTTATTTATATAGATGTTAACAGTAGTAATAGGCAGTGTTGATACATTGATAAGCGCGGAAACGCTTTATACATAAGCTTTTTTTCATATAATAAAACCTAATTTATAACGAAAAGGAGTTAATATCTTATGGATAATCAGTTATTATTTTTTATTTCGGTAATAATGTGACTTATTTCTTTTTTATATTTTTCATCGGCTTCCGATTTTTCTTTTACTTTGCCGCAAGCATGAATAACGGTTGAATAATCTCTTCCGCCAAAACAATCGCCGATCCCCTGCAATGATAAATCTGTTAATTCGCGCATTAAATACATCCCAACTTGCCGCGCATTTGCAATATTCATCGTTCGTTTGGGGGAAAGAATGTCACCGTAGGTGACATTGTAATATTTCGACACGGTTTGAATTACCAACTCAGATGAGATCCTTTTTTCCGTGTTTGCAAACATATCCTTTAGATTTTCACTGAGTTTCTGTAACGTGATGGGTTTTTGTTCCATTTCGCAGATTACTTTTACTTTTAACAGCACACCTTCCAATTCACGAATATTGCTGGCTACTTTCTCTGCGATATATTCAAGGATTTCGTCACTGACTTCAAAATTTTCGTCTTCCGCCTTGCGTTTTAGTATTGCAACTCTTGTTTCAAAGTTAGGAGGCGCAATATCACAGGATAAACCCCACTCAAATCTGGAACGAAGGCGTTCTTCAAGATTCGGAATGTCTTTCGGAGGCTTGTCCGAAGTCAGTATAATTTGTTTGCCTGCATTGTATAAATCATTAAAGGTGTGGAAAAATTCTTCCTGTGTCCCTTCTTTTCCGGAAAGAAACTGGATATCATCAACGAGCAATACGTCAACATTGCGATATTTGTTGCGAAATTGCAGATTACTTTCTCTTCTGATTGCGTCAATGAATTCGTTTGTAAACTTTTCGCTGGATACAAACGAAACGTTAAAATTAACATTTTCCTCAAGGATGTGCTGAGCAATGGCCTGCATCAGGTGGGTTTTACCCAGACCGACTCCGCCGTATATAAACAACGGATTATATTTTTTTCCGGGAGATTGCGAAACCGCAAGTGAAGCTGCATGTGCCAGTCGATTGTTTGAGCCGACAACAAATGTTTCAAATGTATATTTCGGATTGAACGAATAAGCAGGCAGCTTTTCCGGGTAAGAAGAAATACGTCGGATGGATCCCGAAGAAGACCCGGAATAATCGTTGTCGTCGGTAACATATTTTATGGTTACATTCTTTCCGCCGGTCGCGTAACGCAGAGCCTTTATGATTAAATAATGATACATGTTTTCAATTGCAGTTTTTTTATATTCTTCCGTAATTCGCAAGATAAAGGTGTCGTCGGTAAATCGAACAGGAATAATCGGTTCAATATATTCC
>CAYUFL010000076.1:0-4838 GCA_964444065.1 uncultured Lachnospiraceae bacterium | reverse complement strand
TTCAGGTTCGCTTCATTGAGCAACCCGCCCTTACCCGTCAGCTTCGATGCCGCATGGCTTACGCCCATACTGCCAAGCTGCATGCCTCCTGCCATCGTCGCACTCTGCAATACGTTGGTTATGGTTTCGGCACTGGTTGCATGCTTCCAGAGATCGGCTATCGTGTTTGCCTCTCCCCGTGTCGCATTGCGCAGAATCGGATCGATTGCTTCCTGTAGGTAGGTCTGAGCCGTAATGAAGACAACAAAAAAAGCCCCCGAAGGGGCTTAATCAAAAAGACACAAAAATCAATATTACTCCTGCTCATACAAGTATTGAAGAAAATCAGTAAAATTGTCCGCACATTTCACAACATCGTCAAAATTCATGACTATGAATGGAACACTTACAATTGGCTTGCTCTTGCCTCTAGAATCATATGCGTATGCCTCATTGCCTCCGTCTGAGCCAATTAAAATCAATCCGGGAACATATTTTTCTACATCATATCCTTGATTGTATTTGATAAGGTTTTCCAATGACCATAATTGCACATACGAGTTTTCGCCCATACTCCCCTCGGCTCCATTATGTTTCAGCATAAATTCCTTATAATCTTCTGGGAATATGAACTGCATTTTCTGTTGTGTATAATCAATCGTTTTTTGATCTGTAGCTGGCTCAAGAGCTAAATCTTTAATATAAGTAGCTATATTTTCCTTCATCTATTTTCCTCCTTTTCCCTTGCCTTCTCTTTTTCTTTGAATTTCATTCCACCATTTTGTATAATACATATGTTCTTCAGGTGTCAACAAAACCTTATTAGTTAAATCTGTCGGACTGCCCCCGAATTTAACGGTATGTATTTCATGATATTGTTTCCCTTTTGATTCAGGATTATTGCGATGCAAACTCTTATTTACTTTATTTGCAGCTCGCCTGGCATTATCATACTCTTCACCATCGATCAATCTAAACGGGCCTTTCGGTTTCGGTCCGTCAGGATAATCATCCCATTTAAGAATAGTAAACTGATCTTTCTCCAATTCAGAAAACAACTCGTTACTGTTATCGGATTGAGTCTCATCGATATTCGGTTCATTATTCTCATTTATTTTACCATCATCCCCACTCCCATTCAACCCATCCGCAGTCGTCTCATTCTCAGTCGCTACTTCTACCCCCGTCCCCAACTCCTTCTGCATTGTCCCGATATCCCTCGCAAGCTGCGCACTGTTGTTCCCCCCGAGCATCTCCGCAACCTGCCTGTCCACCTCCGCAGTCTTCAGTCCCGCAGATTTCCATTTTTCCGCGAACGCGGGTGCAAGGTTTTGCAGGATACTTTTCAACTGCGGTACGTTCATAGTCTTGAGCTGTTCTTCGCTGAATATGCTTGGCTTTCCCGTTTGCTCCTGCGAAGCTGCGGCAGTTTTCTCCCCATTTCTGTTTGCGGATTCTTCATTTTGCGAAGCGGTTATTGCTTTAGCAACGTTTTTGCTTGCCATTGCTTTCTCCGCCTTCTGCGTCTGTGTTTCGATCATTTGCGCAAGCTCCGCACCGACTGCCAATGCGTGAGTAATAGCACTCTTTTTGTTCGCGTTTGTCTTCTCCGCTTGCTTCCGATATTCATCAATATTACGGTACCCCTCGTTTTCCAACATTCCCGCATAAGCACTTGTCAGCGCATTGTTTATCTCTTTGGCTTCCGATTCAGTGAGTTTATTTAAATTCGCTTCACTTAGCAGCCCGCCCTCACCCGTCAGCTTTGACGCTACGCCGTTCGCGGCAACCCCCGTCAGATTCGACGATCCCGAAGACAGCGCACCGAGCAGAGCGGAGTGAAACGCTTCCTTGCTGAACGCATTGGTAAGCATCTCTTTCGCTGTAAAATCCTTTCCGTCAAACGAAACGTTCTGCATGAGCGGGTCAAGCGCGTATTGGAAGTATTCCTCCGCCGCTTCCTTGCCCATGTTCTTGATAATCGCCGCAGCAGCGGAAGCAGTCTGCGAATTGCCGAGCATTTCATCGATGGCTTTCGAGGCGTTGTTTTTTATTGCCCCGATCACTGTACCTTCAAGCTTTTTGCTCAGAAACTTACTTCCGCCCTTGGAAAGACCTTCAAGCACTTTCCCCAACACCACCTCCGATGCGCCAGACAGTACGCCGTAGGTCGTCGCTTCTTTGTCGGTTTTGCCTTCATTTCTTGCCTGCGCATAGGCTCCTCCGTAAGAAGAACCGTAGACACTGGAGGAGGTTGCGACTTTCCCCAGAATCTTCGCGGCGGTTCCGAGTTCTCCCAAAGCGGAAGCGGGAAACAGCATGCTCAATACCATCGTAGGTGCGGCATTGCCCGCAATCTGAGACAGCTCACCGATCGTTTTCAGTGCCCCCGAAGCATCTTCCAACGTCTTTTCGTTCTTGATCGCAAGCGGAGATTCCACCAGCAGGTAATCGGGCACGTCCAGTCCGAACAGTTTATAGATTGAAATTTTCGTATTCGTGTCAAACTGATCCAAACCGTCCCCAAAACTTGCCGCAGTTGCCGCTGTAATCTGATCCCCTTTGGTATACTGTTTATTGACCGATTCCGCCTGCTGTTTCCATGCCAGACGCTGTTCATACAGCAGGTTGTTCAGTATCTCCTGCTGTCCCGGCTTTGCCACCCACTGGTCAAGGTCTTCGACGTAGGTGCCCGCCGCATTCAGATCGTCTTCGATTTCGGAGAGAGATCGGTCCGTGCTTATCGCAAGTCCGTTCACGGTACCCAGGCTCGCCGCTTCAAATGACTCCCTGTCTGCCTTCGCCTGTGCATACGCACTTTGTGCTTGATTGTATTTCTCCTGCGCCGCGCTCAGATCATTCTTTGCATTTGTGTATTCGTCCGCATAGGTTTTCGCATATTTCCCGATCATGATTCCCGTCGATGGGGTCTGTTCCAGTACCGACTGCGCAATGCTCAAAGCCTGCTGTGCACTGTCCAGATCGTCTTTCGCCTGCTGTTCCAATGTCTGATAATAGCTCAGATCATATGCGGGCGGCTCCTCCGGCGTATTTGTGCTGTAACTGTACTGCTTTGCCTTCGCCGCCTTCGCCGCTTTCGCATCCAGTATCTTCTGCGCGGCGGCATTCATCGTGTCGGTGTCGATGCTTGCGCTGCGGTTCAAAGCTGCCGGGGTGTCCGATGCGAACCCGCTGTTCAGGCTGTCCGATACGGAAAATCCCGACAGAATATCCTGTCGGGATTTTATGAAATCGTCCTGCATTTGCTTTAAGCTGCTAAAATACTCCGCCGCCAGTTTCCCTGCGCCGCTAAAGTCTTTTAATTGTTTTTGTGCGGTCATTTCCTTCACCCCTCAGCCACGTTCGTCTGCAAAATTGCCTGTCCCGTATTCGGTACAGCCTGTTGTGCTGATTGGGAACTGTCAGCCGTTTGTCCCGCTCCCTCAGCTGATGTCGTATCCGTACGTTCTGCCTGTCCTTGAATCGATTGCTCGGATCCGCCTTTTAATTGACTGAGAATGTTCGGCAATACTGCCTCTGCCTGCTTCTTCGCCAATGCTTTGCGCGCGTCCACGACCTGCTGCAATTTTGCTTTCGGCGCGACCGCATTGTCATCGAGCAGCTTGACATACTCTTCAAACGTAAGCGCTTTCTGCGCATACAGATTTTGCAGACACTGCTCCTGCGCATATTTACTGTAGGGATTGTCGGGCGACACATCCACGCGCACATCGATTTTCAGGTTTTCGAGTTCCTCCGCGGAAATGGTTTCTTTCGCAGGCTCTGCGCCGTCGTTCTCGGAAATCACTTCCATGCCGTTCGGATGATATACCACCCACATGTCGTACCAGATACGCGCAATATCCTCCACGAACTGCCGAAATGCGGCAATCTGTCCGTTCAGCGGAAGTGCTGCCGCGTCGCGCACCGCAATGATCGCCGCTCCGCTCGCCTGTTCGGGGTTGATCTGCCCCGTCACGGCTTCGCCCGCGCCGGACAACTCCCGGGTTGTCGTCACCATCTGCGACACAATTTCGCGCGCCAGCGGATTGATCTGTGCCGGTTGCAGATATTGCACGGTATCGCTCACCTTCTGCATCTTGTTTGTGTTCACACCGATATGCGTGCCCACGGTCGAAAGTTTCGTCACCGCGTCTTTCGGCAATACTGCGTTGTCGTAAACGATATGCGGAAAGGCATATTGTTTGATCCCGGTGAGCAGACGCACAAGGGATTTGTTGATCTCGATCTGATTCGGAATCTTGTGCCACACTTCACCGATGCCGCGTGCGGAACCTTTCTCTCTGTTCCACGAATACTGCGCAATCGGGTACAGCTTCATTCCTTCAATGACGGTGTCGGGCTGATAGATCACCTGCTTCGTCGAACGGCAGATATGTACCGTGCCGTCTTCTTTCCAGAGTTTAAGGATCGATGTACATTTTCCGCTGTCTTCTCCGTCTTGCTCAGAATAGGCAAGTTCGATCTTGGACGCGTCCCCCATCTGATACGCGGTTTCCTCATCGGAGAGAATCAGCGAGATATCGTCCTCGGAGAGACCGTTCTCTCTCGCCATGTTTTTCACGTCTTCCGCAAAGAGACGCTGCGCAATCAGAATATAGTTCTGGCGTTGGATATCCGCTTCCTGTTCGTCCGAGAGGAACAGGTTTGTGGTGTCCACTGTATCCATCGCGATCTGCCCGTCCGCATCGTAAAAATATGCAAAACTGTCCCCCGCGATGCACGCATCCGAGATCAGATCCCATGTGCCTTTTTCGAGTTTTAAGCGTTCCCACGTCTTGATCGCATGATTGTTCAGCCGTTCGCACACGTTCATGCTCTCTGCATACTTGTCGCCG
>CAYUFL010000075.1:0-4854 GCA_964444065.1 uncultured Lachnospiraceae bacterium | reverse complement strand
GCCGTGCTTACAGGCATTCATTTGGCATCTTATCGTGATGCAGAGAATCATCGACTGATTGATGTGCTTGAGCATATCAATGAGGAGACACCGATTGAGAGGCTCAGGCTTGGTTCCCTTGAACCCAAACTGCTCACGGAAGAATTTCTTTCTCAACTGAGCAGGATCAAATGCTTCTGTCCTCATTTTCATATTTCGCTTCAAAGCGGAAGTAACGGGATTCTGAAAAAAATGAACCGCCGCTATACAGCGGAAGAATATTTTGTCATTACGGAAAATGTAAGAAAATTTTTTCCCGATGCTATGATTACGACCGATATTATTGTGGGATTCCCGGGAGAAACGGAAGCAATGTTTGAAGAGACGGTTGCATTTGTAAAAAAAGTCCGTTTTTCTCATGTGCACGTCTTTCCGTATTCCCCAAAGAAAGGTACGCCTGCAGCAGATTATCCCGATCAGATTGCGAAACAGCTCAAGCATCGCCGTGCGGAAACGCTGATTGGGATTGCCCTGCAAATCAAACAGGACATTTTTTCGTCATGTATCGGCGAAGTGCATGAAGTGCTGACAGAAACCATTGGCGCGGATGGGAGCGCCCTCGGCTACACTGAAAATTATCTCAGAACCATAATCAAAGGCGTGAATGTAAGCAATGAAATTGTCCGTGTTCGTATTGTTGCACATGAAGCCGAGCACCTGCTTGCAGAGAAAATGAATTGATTCCGACTGCCGATTATGCTATAATTTCTATACTTGCTGTTCTGTCGGCACGCATACCGGATTCAACACACGGAGGGAAAAATGGACGATTGTCTTTTTTGTAAAATCGCAAAAAAAGAAATCCCTGCTGAAATCGTATATGAAGACGAAAAAGTAATGGCGTTCAAAGATATTGATCCGAAAGCGCCTGTGCATATTATTATTATTCCGATCCAACATTTCGACAATATCCTGAATGTACCGGCAGGCAATGATATTATTGCGCATATGCATACCGTGATTAACCGCATCGCAATTAAATTCGGTTTGGCGCAGAATGGATTTCGCATTGTCAACAATTGCGGCGTGGACGGAGGGCAAACAGTCAATCATCTGCATTATCATTTGCTTGGAGGCAGAAGCCTCGGTTGGCCGCCGGGTTGATTCCGATTGTGATTATTGAAAAAACAGCGAATTATTATTGACTTCGCGGCTGTGTTTGATATAATAATATCGTTACGCATTTAAAAAGAAAAAAATTCCCACGTAGAGGGGAGGGTAGATAATATGTCAGAAGTAAGACTCAGAGACGGCGAGACTTTGGAAAGCGCTTTAAAACGTTTCAAAAAGAAAACAGCGTTGGCCGGGGTTATGTCCGAAATCCGCAAAAGAGAACATTATGAAAAACCCAGCGTGAAGAAAAAGAAAAAAGCTGAAGCTGCCAGAAAGAAAAAAAATAAAAGATAATCGGACAGTCTGATTCAGTTCAGTCTGCAGGTTGAAACAAATAATCAGTCTCTTGTAGCAGGACAGCGCAGGAGACTTTTTTAAATGAAAGGGGATTATGATGTCTCTGAAAGAATTATTGATGGAAGATATGAAGCAGGCGATGCGGGACAAGGATACCATTACAAAAAACGTGATAACGATGGCACGTGCCGCAATTCTTCAGATCGAAAAAGACAAGAAAATCGAACTCGATGAGGAAGGGGTTTTGGATGTCATTGCCAAACAGGTCAAGCAGCGCAAAGATTCTTTAGCCGAATTTATCAAAGGCGGACGCGAGGATTTGATTGATCTGACGAATCAGGAGCTTGCTATTTTGATGAAGTACTTACCGCAGCAACTGACCAAAGAAGAATTGACCGAGATCGTCAAGGATGCGGTTGAAAAACTGAACGTAACCGAAATGAAAGAAATGGGAAAAGTCATGGCTGAAGTGATGCCCCGGGTAAAAGGGAAAGCGGACGGGAAAGCGATTAATGAGATTGTGAAAGAACTGCTCGCAAAATAGTTGGATTGATCGCAAAGGAGACGAAATGAAAGAGAAACAACGGATCGGCGTATCCGCCTGTTTGTTGGGCGAAAACTGCAGGTATGACGGGGGGAATAATTACAGCCAAAAGGTTGCAGATTTTGTTGCCGATAAGGAAGTGATTGCGTTTTGTCCCGAAGTCATGGGCGGATTATCCGTACCGCGCGAAGCCTGCGAAATTGTTTCGGCAGAAGGCGCAATGCGTAAAGTCATGACGAAATCCGGCGATGATGTGACACAGGCGTTCGTGATAGGTGCCCAGAAAACACTTGATCTGCTTTTGGAAAGCGGTGTAATACAAGTGATTTTGCAGCCGCGCAGCCCTTCCTGCGGGGTTGGCAAGATATATGACGGCACATTCGGCGCAAAACTGATTGACGGGAACGGTATCGCCGCAGAACTTTTGACGGAGCACGGTCTCAGAGTATTGCTTGAAGAAAATTTGGTGTAACTGCAAGGACATCTCCTTGTTCGAAAAAGAGATGTCCTTTTTTGTTTGAAAACATGAGATATTCATTTGAAAGATCTGCATCAGCATGCGGATTGTTATCTGTTTCCAATTAAGATCGCCGTGTATATTCGCGGCGGCTGTGAAGGGAAATTATATTGACAATATTCTTGTCTGCTGATAGGATAAAATGGCATTACCAAATGATCGAAGAGAACGATGAAAGTCAGAGGACCCTATGAGAGCAGACGGAAGCAGAGTAAAAAATGCCGACCCCATGTACACCATTGCACCCTTCATTATGGATAAACGTTATGATGCCATGAATATGATTACATTGGATATTCCGGCAGAGCCCATGGAACAGTATATCAAAAAGATGCGCAGAGACAATCGGTTTATGAGCCACATGGCGGTTGTTATCGCCGCATATCTGAAAATGGCGAAAGAGTATCCTCGGCTGAATCGGTTCATTGTAAATAAACGTATTTATGATCGAAACGAATTCAGTGTAGCACTTGTTGTGCTGAAACCCGGAGAAGACAATTCCACCATGTCAAAAATTTATTTTGATATGGATGATGATATTTTTACGGTACAGAAAAAGGTTGAACAGTATGTTTCCGAGAATAAAACGACATCTGAAGCGAATAACTCGATGGATCGTCTGGTGCGTACCCTGATGAATATGACGGGGCTGTTGAGTGTGGTGATCGGACTGTTCAAGTTTATGGACAAACGGGGGTGGCTGCCGAAAAAACTGATCGATGCCAGTCCCTTTCACGCAAGTCTGACGATATCGAATCTGGCAAGCATCCGAACGAACCACATTTATCACCATTTGTATGAGTTCGGAACAACGAGTATGTTCGTTACCATCGGCAACAAGCGCGAAGTGCCGATCCGTAAAAAAGATACCGTTACGATGAGCAGATGTCTGCCGCTCGGAGTCGTGATGGATGAACGGATCTGTTCCGGAAGTTATTTCGCGTGTGCATTTGCAAAGCTGCGTGCATACCTGAATGATCCGACTTTGCTGGAACCGACCAAAGAAGCAACAGAAGCAACGGTAATCAATTAGTTGTAAATGCATTTAATAATTTGTCTGTAAAAGCATCTCGTGAATGAGATGTTTTTTTGTTTCAATTCCCAAATTTGATTTGTACGGTGTAATAAAAATCGAATTTTGCAAAAATAAAAAACAGGCAGTTTCTTATTTTATGTTCTGCCTGTTTCTTCATGAATATTGTTTGAAATTTTTGCTAATGTGACTGCATATACTGGTCCATCGCTTCCGCTGCGAGTTTGCCCGCGCCCATGGCAAGAATCACCGTTGCCGCACCGGTCACGGCATCGCCGCCCGCGTATACGCCGGGTCTCGAAGTTGCCATTGTGCATTCATCTGCAACGATACCGCCCCATTTGGTACATTCCAAATTGCTTGTCGTTGTTCGGATGAGCGGATTCGGCGAAGTGCCGATGGACATGATGACGGTATCGACATCCAAGATGAATTCAGAACCTTCTTTTACAATCGGTCTGCATCTGCCCGATTCGTCCGGTTCGCCGAGCGTCATTTGCACGCATTTCATACCGCTCACATATCCGTCTGCGTTTCCGATAATTTCAACCGGATTGTTCAAGAGCTTAAAGACTATGCCTTCTTCTTTGGCATGATGCACTTCTTCTTTTCTTGCAGGCAGTTCTTCTTCGCTTCGGCGATAGACGATATATACCGTTTCCGCACCCATGCGTTTTGCACATCGTGCAGCATCCATGGCTACATTGCCGCCGCCGACGACAGCGACCGTTTTGCTTTTGAAAATCGGCGTGTCGTAACTTTTGTCATAGGCTTTCATCAGATTGATGCGTGTGAGATATTCGTTTGCCGAATATACCCCGAGCAGATTTTCGCCGGGGATGTTCATAAAGCTTGGCAGTCCTGCACCGGAACCGATGAAGACACTCTGAAAGCCCATGTCGAAAATTTCATCGACCGTGAACGTTTTACCGACGATGGTATTGGTTTCAATTCTGACACCCATTTCGATGAGCTTGTCAATTTCTTTCTGCACAATTTCTTTCGGCAGTCTGAACTGAGGAATGCCGTATACCAGTACACCGCCAGCCTTGTGGAAAGCTTCAAAGACGGTGACTTCGTAGCCTTTCTTTGCGAGATCTCCCGCGCAGGTCAGACCGGAAGGTCCCGCGCCGATCACTGCCACGCGTTTGCCGTTCGTTTGAGGCGGTATGATCTGCTGTTTGTTATTTTCTCTGTTCCAGTCCGCGACATATCGTTCCAATCGACCGATACCGACCGGTTCACCCTTGATTGCGCGCACGCATTTCCCCTCGCATTGTACTTCCTGCGGACAAACTCTGCCGCAGACTG
>CAYUFL010000074.1:0-4865 GCA_964444065.1 uncultured Lachnospiraceae bacterium | reverse complement strand
CGTTAAGAAAGCGATTGCCGGCATATTGATGGAAGAAGGTTATATAAAAGAAGTACAGCTCATAGAAGACGACAAACAGGGTTTGATCGAAATTACGCTCAAGTACAGCGAGAACAGCACAAAAGTAATTTCAGGCATCAAGCGCATCTCCAAACCCGGTTTGAGAATCTATGCGTCGAAAGATGAAATTCCCAAAGTTCTTAACGGACTCGGAATTGCTATCATCTCTACTTCAAAAGGAATTATGACAGATAAGAACGCCCGCAAAACGAATGTCGGCGGCGAAGTTCTCTGCTATGTATGGTAGGAACTGACGAATATTAAGGAGGCAGACAATGTCAAGAATTGGAAGAATGCCTGTTAATCTCCCCGCCGATGTAGAAGTCAATGTGGAAAACGGACTTGCGACCGTAAAAGGTCCGAAAGGCGAACTGAAACAGGTAATCAATAAAGATATGACGGTTACGATTAAAGATGGTGTGCTCACCGTCGAAAGACCGTCGGATATCAAAGAGCACAAAGCAATGCACGGATTGACAAGAAAACTTATTTTCAACATGGTAACAGGCGTATCCGAAGGTTTCAGCAAAGGTCTTGAAATTGTCGGTGTCGGTTACAGAGCTGCTAAGCAGGGCGATGTACTCGTGCTGAATCTGGGCTACTCTCACCCTGTGGAAATGAAAGATCCGGCAGGAATCGAAACAGTTGTAGAAGGAACGAACAAGATATTTGTCAAAGGCATTGACAAGCAGCTTGTCGGACAGCATGCAGCTAACATCAGAAAAGTAAGACAGCCTGAACCGTATAAAGGAAAAGGCGTTCGATATGCCGGAGAATTTATCAAGCTTAAAGAAGGCAAATCAGGCAGTAAAAAATAAAGGAGTGAAACGGAATGATTAACAAACCTGTCAAGAATGAAATCAGAATAAAAAGACATGCGAAAATCCGTAATAAAATCAACGGCACTCCTGAAGTCCCAAGACTCAATGTATTCAGAAGCAACAAGCATATGTATGCGCAGTTGATTGATGACGTAAACGGCAACACTGTCGCTGCAGCATCAACAAAAGCAATGAAATCCGACCTGAAATCCACATCCGATAAAGATGCGGCTAAAGCAGTCGGAACAGCTATTGCGAAAGCAGCACTGGAAAAAGGTTATGATACCGTCGTATTTGACAGAGGCGGTTACGTGTATCATGGCAGAGTGCAAGTCTTGGCTGAAGCAGCGAGAGAAGCAGGACTGAAATTTTAAGGAGGGCCTAACGGATGAAACAAACGATCAATCCGGCAGAGCTGGATTTAAAAGAAAAAGTAATCTCGATCAACCGAGTTGCCAAAGTCGTAAAAGGCGGCAGAAACTTTCGTTTCAGCTGTTTGGTCGTCGTCGGTGACGAAAACGGACATGTCGGAGTCGGTATCGGAAAAGCGATAGAAATTCCGGAAGCGATCCGTAAAGGAATCGAAGATGCGAAAAAGAATATGGTCAGTGTATCTTTGCGCGGAACAACTATCCCGCACCAGTGCATCGGCAGATTCGGCGCAGGCAAAGTTCTTCTTATGCCGGCCGGAAAAGGTACCGGTGTTATTGCCGGCGGTCCCGCACGTGCAGTGTTGGAACTCGCGGGAATTAAAGATATCCGAACAAAATCTCTTGGTTCAAACAATGCAAACAATATGGTTAAAGCAACGATCGAAGGTTTATCCCGTTTAGTGTCTGCTGCTGAAGTAGCTGCTAAAAGAGGAAAGACAATAGATCAAATCTTAGGTTAGGAGTGTGAAAAAATTGGCTGAAAAACAATTGAAGATCACACTGGAAAAAAGTTTGATCGGAAGAAACAAGGATCAGCGAGCAATCGTGGCAGCACTTGGTCTGAAAAAAATCAGACAAAGCGTGATCAGAACAGATAATCCTCAAACAAGAGGAATCATACAGAAAATCGGCTTTATGCTGAAAGTAGAAGAAATTTAGGAGGTTTGGCAGATGAAACTTCATACGCTGAAACCTGCTCCGGGTTCATCAAAAGACACGATCAGAAAAGGCAGAGGGACCGCAACAGGTCGAGGCAAAACAGCAGGCCGAGGACAGGATGGGCAAAAATCCCGTTCGGGCGGCGGTGTTCGCATCGGTTTCGAAGGCGGACAGATGCCACTGACCAGACGTGTACCGAAGCGTGGTTTTTCAAATTACAGATTCAAAACCGAATATGCAACGATTAATATCGATAAACTTAATGTTTTCGAAAAAAACAGTGTTGTTACTCTCGAAGCACTGAAGGAAAAAAGAATCGTAAAAAACAAATACGATCTTGTTAAAATCCTTGGTGAAGGCGACTTGAATGTAGCATTGACTGTTAAGGTTGACAAACTCAGCAAGTCGGCTTATGATAAAATCATTGCAGCAGGCGGAAAGATCGAGGAAATCTGACATGATTGAAACTATCAAGAATGCATGGAAGATACCGGACTTAAGAAAAAGAATCATATATACTCTTGCTATGCTGGTGATATACAGACTCGGATCGTTCATTATCGTTCCGTTTGTTGATTCAAGCGTACTGTCGCAGTACATCAGTTCCAGCAGTGTGCTTGGACTCATGGATGTTATTTCCGGGGGGAACTTAATGAACTTCACCATCTTTGCGATGTCGATTACCCCCTACATCAATGCCTCCATCATCATGAATCTTTTAACAATCGCAATTCCTGCTCTTGAAAGGCTTCAAAAACAAGGGGAAGAAGGCAGAAAAAAGATTGCGCAGTACACCAGATATTTTGCAATCGTTCTTGCTGTTATCCAAGCACTTGGTTTGGTGCTTTCTCTGAACAGCTTCCTGACCAACGATGCGTGGTATATCGTAGTAATGGTTACAACCGTCATCACTGCCGGTACTGCACTGTTGATTTGGATTGGCGAAAGTATTACGGAAAAAGGGATCGGAAACGGTGTTTCTCTGATTATCTTTATCAGCATTATATCCAAAATTCCGAGCACAATCGGCACAATCGGTGACGGTATCGGTGCAGGAAACTTCCCAAGCTATATGATCGTTGTGATTATCGTATTTGCTTTGCTTGCGATCATGGGCGTTATCGAAGTACAGGAAGGCACACGCAAAATTCCCGTACAATACGCAAAACGTGTGGTCGGAAGAAAAGTTTACGGCGGCAAAAATACGCATTTACCAATGAAGGTCAATCAGTCAGGTGTTATTCCGATCATTTTTGCTTCGGTACTGACGATGTTCCCATCTACTTTGGCGTCATTTTTTCCGAATTCCACTGCGATGGCATGGATTGCTGATAACATGCAGTGGGGGACAACCGTTGCGACAATTTCGTACCTGCTTTTGATCATTGCATTTTCGTTCTTTTATACATTGGTTACGTTCAATCCTGTTGATGTTGCTGACAATTTGCAGCAATACGGTGGATTTATACCGGGCATCAGACCGGGCAAGCCCACTGTGCAATTCTTGCAGAAAATCTTGTATCGTCTGACATTCAGTGGCGGGTTGTTCTTGGCAATCATTGCTATTTTGCCGATCATTGCAGGAAATGTGCTCGATGTAAATCTTCAGTTTGGCGGCACGAGTATTCTGATTGTAGTCGGGGTTGCACTCGAAACGGTCAAACAACTGGAACAGCAGATGATTATGAGAAATTATAAAGGATTCTTGAAATAACGGAGAGTACGAATCGTGAAGATTATATTATTAGGACCTCCCGGTGCCGGAAAAGGTACTCAGGCGGAAAAAATAGTGGAAAATTTCGGTTTGGTGCACATTTCGACAGGCGATATTTTCAGAAAGAATCTGAAAGAAAATACACCTCTCGGCGTGAAAGCCAAAGGATATATGGATCAAGGACTTCTAGTACCTGATGATCTGACTGTGGCGATGGTAAAAGATCGTCTCGATCAGGATGATTGTAAAAAAGGTTATATGCTTGATGGTTTCCCAAGAACGATTCCGCAGGCGGAAGCCTTGGATAAGGTCTTGAGTGAAAACGGAGAAAGCCTTGACTGTGCACTCAGCATCACAATCGATTATTCTGTATTGGTAGATCGTATAGTAGGACGACGTGTTTGTAAAAATTGCGGCGCAACCTACCATATTGTTAATTTACCTCCGAAAGTCGAAGGGGTTTGCGATAAATGCGGCGGCTCATTGTATCAAAGAGACGACGACAAAGCAGAAACCGTTACGAAGCGTCTGGAAGAATACGACCAGAAGACACAGCCTTTGATTGCATACTATGCAAAAAAAGGCATACTTCGGGAAGTGGACGGACAGAAGGATATGAGTGATGTCACTACGGAAGTAGCGACAATTTTAAACGAATTCAGGTAAGAAAGAATGATCACAATCAAGTCGGACAGTGAAATCGAGATTATGGCCGAGGCGGGGAAAATTACCGCGAAAGCTTTGGAAGCAGTCGAAAAAGCGGTGAAACCGGGAGTATCGACACTGGAGCTCGATGAAATCGCAAGAAGTGTGATCGTCTCCAATCAGGCAATACCTGCCTTCCTGCATTACCAAGGTTATCCGAAAAGTATCTGCGCATCGATTAACGAAGAAATCGTACACGGAATTCCTTCCGCAAAAAGGATTCTTCGTGAAGGCGATATCGTCAGCATTGACATCGGTGCCGTATATCAGGGATTCGTCGGAGATATGGCAAACACATTTCCGGTGGGAACTGTTTCAGAACAGGCAATGAATCTGATCGAAGTGACACGCAAATCATTCTATGCCGGTCTGGAATTTTGCAGATTAGGCTGCCGTCTCTATGATGTCTCTCATGCGATCCAAACGGAAGCAGAGAGCGCGGGATACGGCGTCGTACGCGAATATGTCGGGCAT
>CAYUFL010000073.1:0-4965 GCA_964444065.1 uncultured Lachnospiraceae bacterium | reverse complement strand
TTACCTTTATCGACACACCGGGTCACGAAGCCTTTACCGCAATGCGTTCGCGCGGTGCATCCGTTACGGATATCGCAGTATTGGTAATCGCCGCGGACGACGGAATCAAACCGCAGACCGTCGAAGCGATCAACCATGCGAAAGCAGCTGAAGTGCCGATTATCGTCGCGATCAATAAAATAGACAGACCCGGAGCAAATCCGGAAAAAGTAAAACAAGAGCTCACAGAACACGGTCTGGTACCGGAAGACTGGGGCGGCACAACGATTTGTGTCAATGTTTCCGCCAAAACAGGGCAGGGCATCGATGATTTGCTTGAAACAATTTTGCTTGTTGCCGAAGTGGAAGATCTGAAAGCCAATTACGAAGAGCTCGCAGTCGGTACCGTCATTGAAGCACGCATAGACAAACAGCGCGGGGTTACGGCGTCCGTGATTGTAAAATCAGGGATTCTTCATGACGGAGATATTGTTGTTTCCGGTCCGATATTCGGCAAAGTACGTGCAATGACGAACGATCTGGGCAAACGGATTGATACAGCAGGTCCTTCGATGGCGGCTGAATTGATCGGTTTGAGCGAAGTTCCGGAAGCCGGAGATAAATTCTTCGTTGTAGAAACAGAAAAAGAAGCCAGAAAAATTACGGATATCAGAAAAGACAGAGAACGCAGACTGGCGATGAAGGCAAATGCGCCTGTTACGCTGGACGAACTTTTCAATCAAATTTCTCAGGGCGAGCTGAAAGAACTCAAACTCGTTTTGAAAGCTGACGTACAGGGTTCGCTGGAAGCGCTGAAACAATCGCTGCAAAAACTCAATATCAATGAAGACAGCATTCGTGTGAATGTGATTCATGACGGTGTCGGCGCAGTGACGGAAACAGATGTCAGCCTTGCTGCTGCATCAAACGCAATTGTCATTGCATTCAATGTCCGTGCGGATAACAATGCAAAACTGGTGAGCGCGAAAGAAGGCATTGAGATCCGTTATTACACGGTTATCTACAATATGCTCGAAGAAATAGAAGACGCAATGAAGGGCATGCTTGATCCTGAATTCAAAGAGGTCATTACTGCGACTGCCGAAATCAGACAGTTGTTCAGACTTCCGAATTCCAATGTGGTCGCCGGCAGTTACGTTACAAGCGGCACGATCACAAGAAAAGAAAAAGTACGCGTCATCCGGGAAGGAATTGTCATTCACGACGGCACGATCTCCTCGCTGAAGCGAATTCAGGAAGATGTCAAAGAAGTCGCAAACGGCTACGAATGCGGGATTATCGTTGACAAATTCAATGATTTGAAAGAAAGCGATGTGCTTGAATTCTACAGAATGGAAGAAATTCCGCGTAAATAAGAAACAGGAGGATCATGATGTCTTTTCGTATTGAGAGGGTTAACGAAGCCATTAAGGAAGAGCTCAGCCGTCTGATCGAACTGGAACTCAACGATCCGCGTTTGAAAGAAACCGTGATCGGGATTACTTCGGTCAGGACGACGCCCGATATGAAATTCTGCAAGGTCTTTGTCAGCATTTATGCGGACAAAGACAAGCGGCAGGAACTTATGCAGGTGTTGGAGCGTGCAAAAGGTTTTTTAAGAAAAAAGATTGCTGCCGTATTAACGACGCGATTTACACCGGAACTTATTTTCGAATTGGATGAGTCGATCGATCAGGCCATGCATATCGATCGAATATTAAGAGAGATCAATCATGAATAGCAATATGAAAATCATCGCGGAAAAACTCGGAGATGCAGGTTCAGTCCTTATTTTTGCTCATAAAAACCCCGACGGAGATGCTGTTGGCAGTGCAATCTGTGCGGGGCTTTTGCTCAAAAAAATGGGTAAAACAGTTCATTACTGCATGAAAAAAGATCAAAAAGGCTGCGCGGCATTGCTTGATGAGAGCAGATTTTTTGATCAACCTCTTTTGGATGCCTATGACATGGCTCTGGTGGTGGACAGTTCGACAGAAAGTTATATTTGGGGTGCCGAGAATTTGAAACGCTGCGCAAAGATTGCGCTGATCGATCATCATATGACGAATGACGGCTTCGGAGATTACAGTGTAATTGATCCGCATGCTGCCGCATCCGGTGAGTTGATTTACCTGCTTTCCGAAGCTTTGGGTATTGATCTGGACTGCGATATGGCGCATGCCGTGTATATTGCACTCGTAGAAGACACCGGTAACTTTACCTATTCCAATACGACGGCGCGTACGCACCGCATTGCTGCGAAACTATACGATGTTTGCTCTGATTTTTATCTGTATGCGGACAAACTGAAAAAATACGAAAAACACCGACTGGATCTGATGCGGGTTGTATTGGACAGCGTGGAATTTTTTTGTGATAACCGTATGGTTGTCGGAAAGCTTTTGTTCTCTGATCCGATTGACTATCTGCATGCCGATACGGATGGTCTGATCGATATTATTCGCAATGTAAAAGAATGCCGTTTGGCTGTGTTTATCAAACAGACGGCAGAAAACACATACAAAATTTCGCTGCGCAGCAGCGATGAAGCAATCAATTTGTCCGATATCAGCAAACATTTCGGCGGCGGCGGACACAGAAAAGCAGCAGGCTTTGAATTTAACGGCAGCTTTGAAGAATTGATCGGATATTTTAAAGAATTGGCGAACAGGACATGGACGGATTTTTGTTGATCGACAAACCAAAGGGATGGACCAGCCATGACGTCTGCCATCGCTTAAAAAAAATATTGCACACGAAAAAAATCGGACACACCGGTACGCTTGATCCCATGGCGGAAGGTGTGCTGATGGTTATGGTGGGAGCTGCGGCGCGCCTCTCTGAATATTTGGTCATTGACGATAAAGAATATATCGCTACGATTCGTTTTGGTATTCGGACGGATACGCAGGATACAACCGGTGAGGTGCTTGCACAACAAGAGACATCTGTTACATCCGATGAGCTCCAACGTGTATTGCCCCGTTTTATAGGCAAACAGAAACAGATACCGCCGATGTATTCGGCAATCAAGTATAAAGGAAAACACCTTTACGATTATGCCAGAAAAGGCGAGACCCTCGATATCCCTGCCAGGGACATCGAAATATATGATATTTCGTTGATTTCCGAACAATTGCCGTCGGAAGCGGAATTGCGTGTTTCCTGTTCCAAAGGCACCTATATCCGAACACTGTGCAATGATATCGGAGAGACGCTCGGTTGCCATGCGGCAATGTCCGCACTCCGAAGAACCAAAATCGGACGATATACCTGCGAACAGGCACATACCATCGAGGACGTGGAACGTCTGTCCGAATCCGGTGCAATCGAGAGTATTCTCATTCCGTTGGATGAACCGCTTTCTTTGTTTCCGCGTGTGAACGTCAAAGAGGACAATAAACGGTTTGCAATTGCAGGGAACATGCTGGGGCAGCATAATTTTTTAACGGATATTTCGCAGATACAGCCCGCAACAAAAGTCAGAATTTATGCAAATAACTGTTTTCTTGCAGTCGGCACATGCCAAGACGGTCAAACCGTAAAACCGAACAAAGTGCTGGTTCGCGCAGAAAATGAATAAGGACATCCGATATGATCATCATTACAGATTTAAATCAAGTCAATCAAATAAAAGAACCGATTGCAGCAGCACTCGGCTATTTTGACGGACTGCATCTCGGGCATCAGTCTATCATCAGGCATACCAATGTTCCCGGCATGAAACGCGGAATTATTACTTTTAAAAATCAGCCTGCCAGTTATATTGCGCATACACATAAACCGTACAGACTCATCAGTCTGGAAGATAAAATTGGTATGATGGAAGAAATGGGTACGGATTATCTGTTCTTATACGAGTTTACGGATGAAGTACGCAATATTTCAAAAGAAGATTTCATTGAGCGGTTTTTATACCGTTGCAATGTCAAACATGCGGTTGCGGGGTTTAATTTTTCGTTCGGAAGAAATAAAGAAGGCGACACCGCATTTTTGCTCTCCGAATGCCGGCGATTGGGGATTGCGACTGAAATCATTGCCCCTGTCACCTACGATGGAGACGTGATCAGCAGCACCTTAATCCGAAACAAACTGTATAAAGGCGATGTTGTCTCCGCGACAAAAATGCTCAGTCGTCCGTTTTATCTCAAAGGAACGGTTACGGAAGGGAAAAAACTGGGCAGACAATTCGGATTTCCGACCGCGAATATTCATGTTGATGAAGAGATTATTGTTCCGAAATGGGGCGTTTATCGCACGGATGTGATCATTGAAGGAGAAAAATATAAGAGTATCACGAATGTCGGCAATAATCCGACCATACAGGGGGATCCGCTGCGTGTGGAAACGCACCTGTTGGATGTTGAGCTTGAACTCTACGGACAAACAATCAAAATAGAATTTATTGAGCGCATCAGAGATGAAATAAAGTTTGACAGCCTGGATGCACTTCGTGCACAGGTATTGAATGATATCCAATGCGTCCGCAATTCATAATAAAACAGAAATGAGGATCGGCACATGATTCCATATTTTGTGATGGCATTGGTGGGCTATTTGCTCGGATGCCTTCATCCGTCCTATTTTTTCGCAAAACGGGTTCTGAACACCGATATCAGAGAACACGGATCTCAGAATTGCGGTACTTCGAATGCGACGATTGTGCTCGGATGGAAATACGGCGTTTATACCGGTCTGATCGATATTCTTAAAGGAACATTGACTGTGTTGATTGCCCGCTGGCTGTTCGGTTCCGAGCAGCAGGCGTTGCTTTATTTTTCTGTATTGGCTGTGGTCTTGGGGCATATGTACCCGTTTTACCTCGGTTTCAAAGGCGGAAAAGGATTGGCTACACTGATGGGCGCGTGTATTGCACTGAATTTTTATCTGACGCTGGTCATGTTCGTATTGCTTGTACTTGTAACGGTGCTCTCCGACTATATCGTGCTCGGAACTGCGGCTGTCTGTATCGTGTTTGCCGGTTAT
>CAYUFL010000072.1:643-5113 GCA_964444065.1 uncultured Lachnospiraceae bacterium | reverse complement strand
TACAATTGATACCTCCTGCAGTAATATCAGAGTCGTTGATTAAATCAGCCCATTGATCCAGTGTTACGCCAAGCCACGTTTTTTCTTTCGCAGTAAATGTCATAGCCGCTAAAATCGGTTTGTCGCAAGTGTCACGGCATGCCTGAATTGCTGCTTTCATTTCCGTCAAATCAGAGATGGTTTCAATCACAAATAAGTCAACATCCGTGTATGCTGAATCAATTTGCAGTTTAAAATAATCATACGCGGAATGGTAGGGATGCTGTCCGTAGGGTTCCATCATCTTTCCGGTCGGTCCAAGGTTCAATGCAACATAACGATCCGGATAATCGTTTTTTGCTTCTTTTGCTGCAGCTACAGCCCCTCGTACCGTTTCCTCGACAGAAAGATCAGCTTTCTGCATACTTTCGGGCGTGATGTTAAATGTATTGGTGAGAATAATATCACAGCCTGCGGCAAAATACTGTTTATGGATTTTAGAAATGATTTCAGGTTGTTCCGTATTCAGTCGATGAATTTTTGCTCCGCCTAAGCCCATTTTTATTAAAATGGCTCCCATCGAACCATCAAGTAAAATCGTATCATTTTTCTGGATACGTTCTTTTAAATTCATAGGTATTCTCCTAGTTGAAATATGACATATTGACAGCCAGAATGAGTCCGACTGTCCAACAGTATATCGAAAAATATACCAAATGACCTTTTTTAACAATCAGATTAAATAATTTGATCGAAAAGTATCCTACAATCAAAGCGGTTAGAAAACCGCATACAACAGGGATAACGGAGATGTCAGCCAACATGGTGACAATACTTTTCATTTCGAGGAGCATCGAACCCAGTATGGCAGGCAAGGCAAGCAGAAAAGAAAATTCCAGTGCTTCTTCTTTTTTTAGTCCGCAGACCAGACCGCCGACCATTGTGGTGCCAGATCTCGAAATACCGGGAAGAATCGCAACCATTTGAAACAATCCGACTAGAAATGATTTTCCCAAACCAAGTTGTTGGATTTCTTTCTGATTGTTTGCACTGATTCTTTCTCCCAACAATAAGATAAATCCGGTCAAAAACAATGTCATCGATACGATGAATACTTTACTGAATACACTTTCAATGAAATCATTCAGCAATACTCCGACGATAGCTGCCGGAATGGAAGCAATGATAATATATATCAGATAATGACGATATTTGCTTTTTTGTAAATTAAGACCCTTGAATCGAATCAAATCAAATAAAATACCGAAGAATTCCTTGATCAAATTCCAGACAGAAGTCGGATATGCTGCAATAATAGCAAGAAATGTGCCGAAATGCAGAACGATTGAAATTGCGAGATTGTCATTTGTGATTCCGAACAACGATTGCGCGATCAGTAGATGTCCGGAACTGCTGATCGGAAGGAATTCCGTTACTCCCTGAATGAAACCCAATATTATTGATTGTAATGTACTCATGAATCCTCCGTAAAAGTGATGATTTATTATATCACATCCATAAAAAAAATGAATGAAAATGAGCAATAAAAAAAGCCAATCTTAAAATTGGCTTTTTGCTATTTGATTAATGCTTGATGAAGCAGATTGACAGCATTCGAGGCTTTTTTTCCTTCGACCAAAACTGAGATTGTGCTGCTGGAGTCAGTAGATTGAAATACCTGAATTCCGTTCGAATACAGTACAGCGATAATTCGTGCCATTACTCCGGGTACCCCGCAAATTTGATTTCCCAATATTGTGATCTTGGTAAAATCATCTTTAACAACAAAATCGAGTTCCAGTTTATGCATGATACCGGAAACTTTGCGTTTATCCTCTTTTCGGATGATAAAATTTTTCCGATCAGGAAAAATGTTGATCATGTCGATGCTGATATGGCTTTCTGCCAGTTTTGAAAACATCGCGTCTTCTTTTTTTAAATCGGTTGACTTAATTTCCACCTGAGAACAGTTTCCGAGACTTGTAACCGCACTAAACATGGATTCGCCTCTGGCAATATCAGAACCGTCGTTAATCACAGTACACTCACTCCTGCGACCTTTCTTGACATTCAGAACAGAGACGGGAACATTTGCCTTCATTGCGAATTCTACCGCTCTTGGATGAATCACTTTCGCTCCATACTCTGCGAGTTGAAATACATCTTTGTATTCAATTACATTTAGCAGTTCCGCTGTTTGTACAACGTTTGGATCAGCCGTCATAACGCCGTCTACATCGGTGTATATTTCGATCAGCTCAGCATTGAGTGCTCCGCCGAGTGCGGTCGCTGTGATATCGCTTCCTCCTCGTCCAAGCGTCAAGACTTGGCAGTCTTTGCTCATGCCTTGAAAGCCGGCTACTACAGGAATAATACCCTGTGAAGTTAAGTTTAGTATCATTGAAACATCAATATCAAGAATTTTGCCTTCTCCGAAATTATTATCTGTCATAATTCCGGATTGGCCTCCTGTTAATGGATAGGCTTTATATCCGTCTAGTTTTAATTCTTCAGAAACAATAACTGCCGTTATAATTTCACCGCAGGAAGCAAGCAAATCTTTGCTCCTCAAATCGGTACTTTCCATATTCGGAAGCAAAGAAAATAATGCATCTGTGGAATATGGTTCAGGATTTCTGCCCATTGCGGAAACAACAATAACAGGTTGCAGCCCTTCATGCAGTGCATCTCTAACATTCAAAATAATATTGGATCGATTTTCTTTTGTATTGACGCTTGTGCCGCCGTATTTTTGTACGACAATTCTCAATTTGGTTCCTCCGTTGAGTTTTCGAATATATGTAAGTTAATATGACATGATAAAAAATTCGCTATTATTTTACTGCTAAACAAAACAACATGCAAGAAAATATTGCAAAGCAGCGGTATCTGATTTATTTTCCGGTATGCCCGAATCCTCCGAATCCTCTTTGTGTAGATTCCAATGTGGAGGATAATACGAAATTTGCCTGGACACACGGAGAAATAATCATTTGTGCAATGCGTTCTCCCGGTTGAAGCAGGTAATCTGTAATGGATATATTGAGGAGAATTACCTGTATTTCTCCTCTGTAATCAGAATCAATCGTGCCAACTCCGTTTGCGACAACAATCCCGTGTTTCAGCGTCATGCCGCTGCGTGAACGAATCTGTGCTTCGAAACCCTGTGGCAAAGCAATAAACAAACCGGTGGGAATAAGGATAATCTGATTTTTTCCAATTGTAATCGCCTCAGTAAGATTGGCATAGATATCAGCACCGGCAGAACCCGGTGTTGCATAGGATGGCGTAGGGAAGGGAGATTTGTTTACGATTTGTATGGAGAGTGTTTTCATGATACAACCTCAGCAAAAAGGATTAATGGGATATAAAATCAAAGTGCCTCTCGGCACTTTGATAAGAATTATTCGGTTTATTAATTATCTTCGGGTGCTTTTTTGACTTCCGGTTTGGGAAGCATCGCTTTTCTGGATAAATCAATTCGACCTTGTTTATCAATCTCGATCACTTTGACTTCAACAATGTCTCCGATATTGACAGCATCTTCGACTTTTTCAACGCGCTCATGGCTGAGTTTCGAAATATGAACCAAGCCTTCTTTCCCATTCGGCAATTCAACGAATGCACCAAAGTTCATGAGTCTTGTTACTTTCCCTGTAAAGACATCGCCAATTTCGATATCTTTAACGATACCCTCAATGATTGCTTTTGCCTTTTCGGCTCTTGTGAGATCTGGGGAGCCGATAAACACTTTGCCGTCATCCATAATATCAATTTTAACACCGGTTTCATCGATGATTTTATTGATTATTTTTCCGCCGGAGCCGATGACTTCTCTGATTTTATCCACAGGAATCTGAATAGTGATGATTCGCGGTGCATATTCGCTTACTTCTTCGCGTGGTTTTGCGATTGCTTCCAACATTTTATTCAGGATAAACAATCTGCCGGCTTTTGCTTTTGTTAATGCAATCGTCAATATTTCTTCGTTAATTCCATGGATTTTGATATCCATTTGAATCGCGGTAATACCTTCTGCTGTTCCGGCAACTTTAAAGTCCATATCACCGTAAAAGTCTTCCATTCCCTGAATATCGGCCAGTACAACTAAAGCATCTTCTTCCTTGATCAGTCCCATTGCAATTCCGGCAACAGGTGCTTTGATCGGTACACCGGCATCCATGAGTGCCATTGTGCTTCCGCAAATACTCGCCTGAGAACTGGATCCGTTAGAGCTTAACACTTCGGATACAACACGGATTGTGTAAGGGAATTCATCTGTTGATGGGATCATCGGTTCCAAGGCTCTTTCAGCCAATGCCCCATGTCCGATTTCACGACGTCCGGGTCCTCGGATTGGTCCGGTTTCGCCTACACAGAATGGGGGGAAATTATACTGGTGCATGTAACGTTTGGATTCTTCTTCCGTGATTCCGTCAATAATCTGTTCTTCGCGGAGTGCGCCCAATGTAGCGACAGAAAGTGCCTGTG
>CAYUFL010000072.1:0-597 GCA_964444065.1 uncultured Lachnospiraceae bacterium | reverse complement strand
TTTAATTTTCCAACCTCACACGTAATCGGGCGGATTTCGTCCTGGGTTCTGCCATCCGGACGGATATTCTGATGTGCTATCATATCGCGGATTGTACTTTTGAGTGCTTTTGTAAAGATTTCATTGATATCATTCGCATTCTCAGGATATAAAGCGAGATATTTTTCTTTGATCACAACTTTGACTTTATCAATATTGTCTTCACGTGTTGCTTTATCCGGACCCGAGACTGCGTTTTTCAAAAGTTCGAGTGCTTCTCCGTACATTGCTTCTTTGAGTTCTTCATTTGGTCTGTAATATGGAATATCTTTTTTTGGCTTACCGAGAGCCTGAATGATTTCCATTTGGAATTCAATTATTTTTTTGATTTCTTCGTGCGCAAAAAGGATGGCTTTGATCATTTCTTCTTCGCTCACTTCTTTGGCACCGGCTTCAACCATGAGAATAGCGTCTTTTGATCCTGCCACAATCAGATCCAATTTACTGAGATCTCTTTGTTCGGAAGTGGGGTTGATGATAAATTTGTCATCGATCAATCCCACCGTCACACCCGCGGTAGGACCGTCGAACGGAATGTCGGAAATACTGACTGCTATT
>CAYUFL010000071.1:0-5198 GCA_964444065.1 uncultured Lachnospiraceae bacterium | reverse complement strand
TATCCAAAATTTTTACACTGGGGGTGGACATATCGACCGTACGATCCAACATTGCAGAAAGCGATGTCGCAGCATTTCCGGCTCCGATATTGCCTACTTCCCGCAATACATCGATATGTGTTGCGTTTAATTGTTCCAGATTTTCAATTGACATTTTGACCGCCTCCCTAATTTGCGAATATTGATGTGCTACAGTTTGTCTCCCGGGTTCAGTACATTCGGGATGATATATCCGTCCTGAATCTGAAATTTACTGTATTGATATGGTTGCTTCAATTCATAATTATACGCCGAAATAAACAGTTTTGTACCGGGATAAGCGGTACCGATCGCGACCACCTTATAATCGCTCAGATCATGCTTTTCCTTCTGTTTCACTTCTTCAAGCGCGTCTATTTCGGTTTTGAGTTTTCGGAGTATATCGTTCATCAGATTTTTCTTCATCAATAATGTTCGGATCAGTGTTTTTTTATCGGGCAAATCTTCTGCCGAAAAAAGCTGCTGCAAGGTTTTTTCCGCAGTTGCCAGGTCTTTTTCTGTTTGACGCAATTCGCGCTTTTTTGATCTGATCAATTCATTTTGCTCATTTTTCTCTTCCCCCAGCACTGCATCGTTTACTTCGGAAGAGCCGATGGCCAATACGGTCGGTATATTTTTTGACGTTCCGATATCTCCGGCATAAATCATCAGCCCTGCTTGATATACGCCCCCGCGGATACAGGAACGCTGACTTTTCAGAATGATCGATCCGCACGCACTGACATTGGAATTAATAATCGCATCGGCGTGCACGTCGCTTTCGCATTCCACCTGCGCATTTTCAATAAACCGACTGTGCAGATCACCCTTGCATATAATTTTTCCGCGGTTCATTCCATTGATTCCTTCTCCGATACTGATTGAACCTTCCGATTCAATCACAGCACCTTCCACCATACCGCGAATGGCTATATCACCTTTTGCCTTCACGCGAAATCCCTCACGCACATCGCCCTTGATCACAAGCGCACCGTTCACATCGATATTACCCGTACTCGCATCAACATCTTCTTTCACAGTAAAAATATTACGTACAGAAATTCGGTTGTTTTTTATCTCCACATATCCGTCAATCGCAGCCAATACACTGCTTCCATCTTCAGAGACATATACATTCTCACCTATGTTAAAGTTCAAGTCTTTCCCCGGAATCGCAGAAATTTTAACACCGTACACGTCAAAACCTTCTACCCCTTCGCTCGGAGCGGTTTTGTAACTGAGCACCTGATCTTTATCGACGTTCTGAACACAATCCATATCATGAAAGTCAATGGTTCCGTCTGCCCGCTCTTTGGGCTTTAGTTCTCTGTCGCACTCAAAATAATGAATGATTTCTGCGTCTCTGCCCCTTTGCGCAGCCAGTCCTTGCGCAGCAAGAAGCGGCGCATCATAGTTCGCAGTTTCGCAGTAGGTACGGATACGATCCTCCATAATTCCGTATACAATTCCGTTTTCCGTCAAAGCAGTGCAAATATCTTCGCAAGGCACTCTTTGTCCATCCTCAAAAATGTATACAGAAAGCAATGCCGAGAGCTTATCTCCCGGAACCTGTACTTTAATCAACGGATCCTGCGGGGGAAGCTCAACTGTTTCCAACAAATCAGCATCGGTATCCTGGTCTGTCTCCAGTTGCGTATCCAAGTAATCGTCATTTAAATTCTCTTCGTTCATCCTACCCTCTTTCGATTAACGTAGATTGTTTACCGTCTGCATCACTTCATCCGCCATTTGAACCATTTTGGAGTTAAAGCTGAATGCTTTTTGATATTGGATCAAATTTGCCATTTCGCCGGCCAGGTCAACGGAAGATGCTTCCAAATATCCCTGTTTTACTTCTGCATTTTCCGATAAGCTGATTGCCCCGGAAGTGGTGCTTGTCACAAAAAAGTTACTGCCGTCGCGAAGTAACCCATCCTCGTTTTCAAATGTAAATACTCCGAGATTGAACTGTTGCGTGTCCAAATCAGTAACAATAATCAGCTGATTGTTTTCGTCGAGTAAGCGTCCTCCGAGCGTCGAACTTAAATACATTTGCCCGTCATCACCCAATGAAAGCAGCGCGCTTCCTGTTCGGGTGTATTTAATACCATCATCCGTCTGAACCGCGAAAAAGCCATCGCCTGAAATTGCAAAATCGGACAGATTCCCTGTGGATCCCACAGCACCTTGTTCGAATGAAGTCGATGTGTTCGCCAGTCTTGTTCCATGCCCGTTCTGCAACACACTGTCTGTTTCCCCCGAATCACGAATATTGGTATGAATCAAATCCGCAAATGTCATATCGGACGATTTGTATCCGCTGTTGTTCATATTCGCGACATTGTTTGCTATGATATCGACGCCGTACTGAAGTTGAATTGCACCGGTCGCCGCCGTGTAAAAGGAATTAATCATTTTATTGCCTTCCTTTCCTGCTCTGTTGAATCAAATTTATACTTTGCCTATTTCCGCTACGGCTTTGGCAAGATTATTGTCATATATCTGCAATGCCTGCGCGCAAGCCTGTAAATTTCGCTGCACCGCAATTGCATTTGTCATTTCTTCTGCAGCATCAGCATTTGAAAGTTCCAATGTTTTCCATGAGATTGCAGCATCCGAAGCAATACTTTGCTGCCCGTTTGCGCCGTACATGCCTTCGTTCACGCTGACCAAAGAGGTGTAATCGGCAAAATCCGCAACAGCCAACTGCCCCACTTTAACTGAATCAACAAAGAGATTTCCTGCACTGTCTGCTTCAAAATCATCCGTCCCGAGCCGGATCGGCTGTCCGTCGGTTCCGAGCACGCGTCCGACATTATTCAAAGTAAGATAGCCCTCTGCGTCAAGGCTGAAATTTCCGTTTCTGGTATAGACAACACCGTCTTCCGACTGAACCTCGAAAAAACCGGAGCCCGATACCGCAAAATCCAATGTGCGATCCGTTGTGTCCAGTGTTCCTTGAGAATGGATGGTATAACTTTCCGTTGCAGAACGAAGTTTTGATACGCTGCCGATCTCGGTTGTGTCGTCATCGAGACGATACATCAGCATATCTCCGAACGTGGCAGACTGAATCTGGCTTTTTTTATAACCGATTGTGGTCAGGTTGGCAAGATTGTTGCTGATTGCGCTCAGAGAGCGATTGTTGGTCAGCATTCCGGAACCCAAAGTATAAAATCCACGGTTCATAACAGTTCTCCTTATTGTAGTATCGGCAAGTTTCTGTTAAACCTGCATATAATTTCCCATAATATTTTTTAATTTTTGCAATGCACTCGAGTGAATCTGTGAAACTCGCGAACTGCTGATATCCAGCACCTCCGCAATCTCTTTGATTTTCAGTCCGTCTTTATAGTAAAGCGAGATCACAATCTGCTCATTTTCCTTTAAATGCGTGATACTCTGCGCGAGCACGTCTGTCATTTCTTTCTTTTCCATTTCGGCTTCGGGTCCCGTTATATTCGGCAGGCTGACCGGATCCAAGTCCAGATTCTTTACACCGTTTTCGTAAGCAAGTTCTTCGAAAGAAAGGATTTGTAGGGAATGTGTTTCATATTGCATCTTTTCGAGCGTCTCCATGCTGATACCCATCAGTTTTGACAATTCTTCGTTGGAGGGAATTTTGCCGCACTGTTGAATAAATTCCGTTACGGCATCGTTTAAATTGCGCGCAATTTTTTTCACCCTTCTTGAAAACAGATCCTGTTTCCGGATATAATCGATGATCGCTCCCTTTATTTTTATGGAAGCATACGTTTCGAATTTGATGTTCTTCTTGATATCAAATTTTTCCACTGCATCGACCAGTGCGATTACCCCTTCATGCACCACATCCTCAAAATGATTGAAATGTTGGTACCCGCCGGTGGTTTTCGTTGCGATATATTTTGCGAGATAGGAGAATTTTTCCACAAAATAATTACGGATCTCAATACTTTTGGTCCGTTCATATTCAATCCATAACTCCTCGTCATTATTCTTCGCTTCGTAATTCTCTTGCATTTCCGACTCCATCTGAGATTCATTGTTAGATATTGAAATTAGTCTTCGAGCGCCAGATTGGCGACCGCTTGTATCTGCGTATGTACATCCAGCTCACTGAATGACAGCACCACCGCATCCTGATAAAACTGTTCCAACATTCTGCTGAAATAAATTCTTACAACAGGAGAAGTTAGAATGATCGGCACATTAATGATGTCCTTGACTTTGATGATGCAATCTTTCAGTTTGATGATGATTTTTTGCATAATCATCGGATCCAGTGCCAACACCGTTTCCTGCCCGTTTTTACTGATTGCGTTGAGTATTGTCCGTTCCACTTCGCTGTCGAGTGTGATGACTTTAATCTGCCCGCCTTCCGACCATTTGCGTGTAATGGTACGTCTGAGCGATTGTCGGATATGTTCCGTAAGCATTTCCGTATCCCGCACATTGGTTGCGTAATCCGATATCGTCTCCAATATTGTTTCCATATCTCGAATGGGGACACTTTCTTTGAGCAAATTAGACAGTACCTTCTGTAAATTACTGAAAGAAATGATACCCGGCACCACCTCATCCACAAGCGGTGCGTTGAATTTTTTCACATTGTCCAGCAGCTGACTGACGTCTTGCCGCGAGAGCAGTTCATATGCGTGTTTTTTGATCACTTCGGACAAATGTGTGATGACAACGGAAAGAGGATCAATAACGGTATATCCGTAAATTTCCGCCAGCTCTTTTTTGTCCTGCGAAATCCATTTGCTTGGTATACCGTAGGCAGGTTCGACCGCATCAATTCCGTCGATCAGTCCGGACAAATTGCCGGGATCAAGCGCCAGATAATAATCGATGAGCACCTCGCCGCGCGTGATTTCTTCTCCCTTTAACTTTACAATATATTGATTCGGACTTAAAAATCCGTTATCTTTCAAGCGTACAGGGGGAATGACATACCCCATCTCGAGTGCAAACTGTTTGCGGAAGGAAATCACTCTGTCAATAAAACTGCTGCCCCGGCTTTCATCCACCAAAGGAATCAGACTGTACCCGAATTCCATCTCCACAGCATCTATCTGAAGCAGCCCATAAACGTTGTCGATATTCTTAAAGAAATCTGTTTCCGTCTGAGCAGGTGGCGCAGAAGCTGTTCGTCGCCATTGGTGACCGACAGCGCCTTCTGCCAATCCATGCCGATG
>CAYUFL010000070.1:5024-5251 GCA_964444065.1 uncultured Lachnospiraceae bacterium | reverse complement strand
GGAACACGGAAGAAGGAGGATACGATAAATGAAAGCTGATGTATTAAATATAAAAGGCGAAGTAGTGAAGAGTGTTGAATTAGACGACAGTATCTTCGGTATCGAACCGAACGAGCCGGTTGTTCATCAGGTCGTGGTTGCATATCTTGCCAACCAGAGACAGGGAACACAGTCGGCAAAAACCCGTGCTGAAGTAAGCGGCGGGGGGAAAAAGCCTTGGAAACAAA
>CAYUFL010000070.1:3112-5014 GCA_964444065.1 uncultured Lachnospiraceae bacterium | reverse complement strand
GCGCCGAAACCGAGAGATTATGACCAGGCTGTCAATAAGAAAGTAAAAAGACTTGCGATGAAATCTGTTTTCTCTGCAAAAGTGATCGATAAAGAATTGTTCATTTTGGACGAATTGAAATTTGCAGAACCGAAAACAAAAGAAATGATCGCAGTACTGAATAATTTAAATATCGGGAAAACACTGGTTGTCATTGACGAAAACGATAAAAACGTCGTAAAATCCGTCAGCAACATCCCGACAGCGAAATGCACGCTGGTGAGTACGCTGAACGTATACGAAATGCTCAAATACGATAATCTGCTTGTCACGGAAGCATCCCTCGCAAAAATCCAGGAGGTGTATTCATAAGATGAATCCTCATGATATTTTGATTAAACCGATTATTACGGAACGCAGCATGGAACATGCGCAGAGCAAACGATACACATTTCAGGTTTACAAAACGGCCAACAAATATCAAATCAAAGATGCCGTTGAGTCGATTTTCGGAGTGAAAGTCGTTCGTGTCAGCACAATGAACATGAGAGGCAAAATGAAAAAACAGGGCAAAACACAGGGCAGACGTCCTGATTGGAAAAAAGCAATTATCGTTCTTTCGGCTGACAGCAAAGAAATCAAGTATTTCGAAGGAATGTAAGACTTACCCGATAAAAGATTATTTGTTTAAGGAGGCAGTCTAAATTATGGGTATCAGAAAGTACAAACCGACTACGCCAGGCTTGCGTGGAATGACGGTTTCCACTTTTGAAGAAATAACAAAAACGACGCCGGAGAAATCGCTGCTCGCAAAAAAGAACAAAATGGCGGGCAGAAACAATACCGGAAGAATCACTGTCAGGCATCAAGCCGGCGGCGCAAAACAGAAATACAGAATTATCGATTTTAAGAGAAATAAAGATGATGTGAAAGCGACTGTGAAAGCCATCGAATACGATCCGAACCGCAGCGCGAATATTGCACTTTTATATTATGTCGATGGCGATAAACGCTACATCATTGCTCCTCAAAACCTGAAAGTCGGTGATGAGGTAATTTCGGGACCGACTTCGGACATCCGTACAGGGAATGCACTTCCGATGGAAAACATTCCGGTCGGTACGATTATCCACAACATCGAACTCAAAGCAGGAAAAGGCGCACAGATGGCCAGAAGCGCAGGATGCTACGTACAGCTGATGGCAAAAGAAGGAAATTATGTAACACTCAGACTTCCTTCCGGAGAAATGCGTATGGTTCGCAAAGAATGCAGAGCAACCGTCGGACAGGTCGGCAATCTGGATCACGAAAATATCAATATCGGAAAAGCCGGCAGAAAAAGACATATGGGTATCAAGCCGACAGTACGTGGTTCCGTTATGAACCCGAACGATCACCCGCACGGCGGCGGTGAAGGAAAAGCTCCCATCGGACGCTCCGGTCCTGTTACTCCTTGGGGTAAACCGACGTTGGGATACAAAACACGTAAGAAAAACAAACCTTCCGATAAATATATCGTAAGACGCAGAAACAAATAACGGGAAACGGAGGATAACAAATGAGTAGATCTACAAAAAAAGGACCGTACGTTGACGAACGTCTTCTGAAAAGAATCGAAGACATGAACAACAGCGGCGATAAAAAAGTAGTGAAAACGTGGTCAAGAGATTGCACAATCTTCCCGCAGATGGTCGGACACACCGTTGCGGTCCACGACGGCAGAAAATATGTTCCCGTATTTGTGACCGAAGATATGGTAGGACACAAATTCGGCGAATTTGCGCTGACGAGAACATACAGAGGACATGCCGGTGAAAAAAAATCCGGTGGCAGATAAGTTTTAGGAGGTAACCAATATGGAAGCAAAAGCAACTGCAAAATACGTCCGTGTTTCGCCTCTTAAAGCGAAACGCGTTGCCGATC
>CAYUFL010000070.1:0-3102 GCA_964444065.1 uncultured Lachnospiraceae bacterium | reverse complement strand
CGATCTGATCCGAGGCAAAAGCGTGACCGAAGCGCTTGTCATCCTCAGACTGAACGGAAACAAACCGGCAAGAGCATTCGAAAAGGTTGTCAAATCAGCTGCGGCAAACGCAGAAAACAACCACAGCATGAATCCAAGCAAACTTTATGTATTCGAAGTAAATGCCAATCAGGGACCGATCATGAAACGAATCAAAGCACGCTCCATGGGCAGAGCATCGGTAATCAAAAAAAGAAGCTCACACTTAAGCGTAGTGCTTAAGGAAAAAAATTAAGGAGGTCAAGCTTTGGGTCAAAAGGTAAATCCGCACGGATTAAGAGTAGGTATTATTCAAGATTGGTCTTCCAGATGGTACGCAAAAGACAGAGATTTTGCCGATCTGCTGATTGAAGATCAGAAAATCAGAAAATATATCAAGAAAACACAATATTCCACCGGTATTTCAAAAATCGATATCGAACGCAGCGCCAACAAAATAACCTTGTTTATTTATACGGGCAAACCGGGAAGAATCATCGGCAAAAACGGTACAGGAATTGAAGCGCTCCGAAAACAAGTGCAGAAAATGACAGGCAAAAGCATCAATATCAACGTCATGGAAGTAAAAAATGTTGATTGCGACGCGCAGCTTGTAGCCGAAAACATTGCACAGCAACTGGAAAAACGTATTGCATTCCGCCGCGCGATGAAACAAGCGATTCAACGTGCCATCAGAGGCGGAGCAGAGGGAATCAAAACACAGTGTGCCGGACGTTTGAACGGAGCTGAAATTGCCAGAACCGAACATTATCATGAAGGCAATGTACCGCTTCAGACATTGCGCGCGAACATCGATTACGGTACAGCGGAAGCTGATACCACATACGGTAAAATCGGCGTGAAAGTCTGGATCAACAAAGGCGAAATTCTCCCGACAAAAAACAAACAATAGTCCGTCAGTAGTATGAACAAGGAGGAATGGTTATTATGTTAATGCCGAAAAGAGTCAAGCACAGAAAAGTGCACCGCGGCAGAATGACCGGCGTGGCAACCAGAGGCAATACAATCACTTACGGTGATTATGCGATACAGGCAACAGAACCGGGCTGGGTGAAATCAAATCAAATTGAAGCCGCCCGTATTGCCATGACGAGATACATCAAACGTGGAGGAAAAGTTTGGATCAAAATTTTCCCCGACAAATCAGTAACGAAGAAACCTGCCGAAACCAGAATGGGTAGCGGAAAAGGATCTCCGGAATACTGGGTAGCGGTAGTGAAGCCGGGAAGAGTCATGTTTGAGCTCTCCGGTGTAGATGTGGAAACAGCACGCGAAGCAATGCGTCTCGCGCAGCACAAGCTTCCCATCAAAACGAAATTCATTACCAGAGAAGAAATGCAAACAGGTGGTGAGTCCTAATGAAAACAAATGATTTGAGAGCAAAATCCACTCCGGAATTAACGAACGAACTGACTAACTTAAAAGAAGAATTGTTCAATCTTCGTTTTCAACACGCAACTGGACAGCTTGAAAATCCTTTGAGAATCAGAGAAGTCAAAAAGGATTATGCGAGGATCAAAACGGTGTTAAGAGAAAGAGAAATCAATGCAGCGAATGCATAAGTAAACGGAGGAAGCGATGGAAGAAAGAGCAAACAGAAAAGTCAGAGTCGGCAGGGTTGTTTCCGACAAAGCCGATAAAAGCATCGTGGTAGCCGTTGAAACGATGGTCAATCATCCTCTTTACAAAAAAAGAGTAAAACGAACAGCGAAATTCATGGCACATGATGAAAATAATCAATGTGGTATCGGCGATACTGTCAAAATTATGGAAACACGTCCGCTGAGCAAAAACAAACGATGGAGACTTGTTGAAATCGTTGAACGCAATGATACAGCAGGAAACACGACTGAAAGTTGCTGATAACACCGGCGCAAAAGAATTGTTATGTATCAGAGTTATGGGCGGTTCTAAACGCAGATATGCCAACGTCGGTGATGTTATCGTCGCGAGCGTGAAAAGTGCAGCTCCGGGCGGAACCGTTAAAAAAGGCGATGTTGTTAAAGCTGTTGTGGTCAGAACGATCAGCGGAGTGCGCAGAGCGGACGGAAGCTATATCAAATTCGACCAGAATGCAGCTGTAATTATAAAGGATGACAATCAGCCGAGAGGCACACGTATATTCGGACCCGTGGCACGAGAATTGAGAGAAAAACAATTCATGAAAATCGTGTCTCTGGCACCCGAAGTGCTTTAGGAGGTACTGAAAAATGCATGTAAAAAAAGACGATACAGTTATTGTAAAATCGGGAGTCAAGAGCAAAGACAAAAACAAAGTTGCAAAAGTTCTTCAGGTGCTTCCGAAAAGCGAAAGAATCATTGTTGAAGGCGTCAACATGAGAAAAAAACACATGAAGGCCACCCAGCAGATGCAGCAAGCGGGTATTATCGATCAGGAAGGTACCATTCATGTTTCCAATGTTCAGCTTTATTGCGATAAATGCAAACAAGGCGTGAGAACAGGAAACAAAGTTTTGGCTGACGGATCGAAAGTGCGCTACTGCCGCAAATGCGGGGAAACCTTCAGCAAATAAGGGGAGGCATAAAGATGACCAGAATGAAAGATTTGTATCTCCAGAAAGCAGTCCCCTCACTGAATGAGAAGTTTGAATACAAGAACGTCATGCAGATTCCAAAACTCGAAAAAATTGTTTTGAATATGCGTTTCGGAGACTGCAAGGATAATACAAAAGCGATGGAAGCCGCTGTGAATGAACTTGGGTTGATTGCAGGGCAGAAACCGGTCGTTGTGAAAGCAAAAAAATCGGTTTCAAACTTTAAACTCAGAAAAGGGATGGATATCGGCGCAAAAGTGACGCTCCGTTCTGAATTGATCAATGTTGCGATTCCGCGTATCAGAGACTTCAGAGGCATTCCTGCCGGCGCATTCGATGGCAGAGGAAACTTTGCAATCGGCGTAAAAGAACAACTGATTTTCCCGGAAATCAATTATGATAAGATCGATAAAATCAGAGGTTTGGATATCATTTTTGTAACCACAGCGAAAACTGATGAAGAAGCATACGAATTGTTAAGATTATTGGGTATGCCCTTTGTTCAGGC
>CAYUFL010000069.1:3881-5266 GCA_964444065.1 uncultured Lachnospiraceae bacterium | reverse complement strand
TGATAGTGGGGGCCTGTTTCGCTGATTTCAAGCAGGGCGGCTTCGATTTGGGAAGGGAAGACATTGACTCCGCGTATGATCAGCATATCATCTGTTCTGGCTTTCACTCGCGCAATACGTGCATGCGTTCTGCCGCAGGAACAGACCTGCGTGTTCAGTTTCGAAATATCTCTTGTACGGTAACGGATCAAAGGAATACCTTCTTTTGTGATGGTGGTGATGACGAGTTCGCCTTCACTGCCATCGGGCAGTACTTCCAATGTGTCCGGGTCGATGATTTCTGCAATAAAGTGATCTTCCCATATATGAAGTCCGTCTTGACATTCGCATTCCATCGCAACACTCGGTCCCATGATTTCGGAAAGACCGTAAATATCATATGCTTTGATATCAAGTGTTTCTTCAATCTTCTTTCGCAGGCTTTCGCTCCATGGTTCCGCACCGAAAATACCGGATTTCAGTTTCATATCTTTTGTTGTTTTTCCGTATGCGGCAAGTGATTCTCCGAGATACATTGCGTAAGACGGTGTACATGCAAGCTGTGTGGAACCAAAATCTTCCATCAACATCAATTGCTTTTGTGTATTCCCTCCCGACATCGGAATTACTGTCCCGCCGAGCCGTTCGACACCGTAGTGCAGCCCGAGACCTCCGGTGAAAAGTCCGTATCCATAAGCGACCTGAACGATGCTTTCATCATCAGCACCGGCGCATCCGAGTGAACGTGCAGCGAGCTCCGCCCAAGTATCAATATCCTTTTTGGTATACCCGACAGTGGTTGGTTTTCCTGTCGTTCCGCTGGAGGCGTGTACCCGGACGATCTGCTTCATCGGAACGGCAAAAAGATGAAACGGGTAATTATCCCGTAAATCCTGTTTCACCGTGAAAGGCAGCTTGACGATATCATCCAGTCCTTTGATGTCTTCAGGCTTTAATCCCATCTTATCGAATTTCTTTTTATAAAACGGAACATTGGTGTACACTTTTTTTGCGAGCGCTACAAGACGCTCCGATTGCAGTTCTTTTATCTGCTCCCTGGGCATGGTTTCTGCTTCTTTGTTGAAATACATTTCGCATCTCCTCCATTTCAATTACTCCGGTCAGAAAATAAAAAAATCCTTTGCATCTGCAAAGGACGAAAAATTCCGCGGTACCACCTTATTTGACTTCTTTCTCAAAAAGTCCGCTTTGTCAGGCACGCAGCAAACGCATCAATGCCTGTTCGTTACTGTAACGGGACGATTCCGTTCGGTGCTACTGATATTTCACGCCGACAGCTTGCAAAGGAACTTCATCAGTTTTCCGTATACTGTCTTCCATCGGCACAGCTTGCTGGAATACGGGCAATCAGATTACTTTCTTTGTTCATTGCTTTTATCATAGTA
>CAYUFL010000069.1:0-3871 GCA_964444065.1 uncultured Lachnospiraceae bacterium | reverse complement strand
GTATTTTAATTTTAGTATGTTAAAGTCATTATAGGTGGTACAAAAAAAATTGTCAAGGCAAAATTCCTCCTTTCCAAAATGTGATACGAGGGAGAAACAGAATAAAAAAAGGTGCACAGGCAACTATATTGCATAGTCCGTTGATTGCCACGATGGAACAGCAAACAAGCACACATATTGAACGAGAATAAAATTAATCAATCAAAAAATGAAAATTTTGCAATTTATATTAAGAACATCTCAAACATATTGACATTTATACTAAAATATATTATATTTTTTATAGTTTCATTTGGATTTACTAAAAATAGCTTTGATCGGCGTGTTTTTATTGACAAAATCTGCGCCCGTTAAATCGAATTGCTCATTAACAATACAATAATACATTCAAATTATTCATGCGTCCGCATCCTGTTTATGCATGACCTTTTCTGAAATGAACAGATGAGGTTAAAAAAAAGAACCTTCAATTTTATCAGATAAATTAAGAAGATGAATACGGAAGACAAAATCCTCCGTATCGTACTCGGTTTGTTTGCATAAAGAAGCATTTTGCCTGCTGCCTTTGCAGTCGGCATATGAAACAGTTGATCGCTTTTATACACTAAAAGTTATCATAAATTATTTTAGGAGGACTTTATGAAAAAACCTTTAAGCACAGCCTTGAAAATTTTCTATGGCGTGGGTGACTGCTCGTTCACATTGATGACGAACATGGAAACTTATTACTTCCAGTCATTCCTTACCGACCTTGCAAAATTTTCAACCGTAACAGCCGGTGTAATCGGTACTGTTGCCAGTCTCATTGATGCATGCTTGTCATGGATCTACGGCGCAATCCTCAACAGCGTCAAACCGATGAAATGGGGACGTTATCGTTCATGGCTCATCGTAGCACCTTGGCTCGTTCCTTTCCTTTTTGCGTTCCAGTTCCTGAAAATCGGTAATGGTACCGTTGCAGCAGTAATCATTGTTGTTGGTTACGTAACGAGCCATATCGTATGGAACCTTGGATATGTGGCAAACGCATCCATGATCGTTGTTGCGGCTAACTCACCGGAAGACAGAGCTCAGCTCTCCGCTACCCGTGGCGCATGGGCTAACTTCTCGAAAGTTATTTTCTCGTATGTAGGACTTCCGCTCGCAACCCTGCTTGCAGGCGTTGTCGGTGATGTCAGCAAATTTGCTGCAGCATCTTTCGTACTTGGTTGGGTTATGGTTCTGTTCTATTTCATCCATTTCAAAATGTTCGATGGTTATGAAGAAACAGGCGCTGAAGAACTTGCGAAACCTGTCGAAAAACAGGAAAAAACAAGCGGCGGAGACCTTATCAAAGCACTATTCACAAACGCTCCCTTGCTCGTTCTCATGCTCTCCGATATCGTTCGTTGGATCTTCAACTTCGTACTCGGTGGTATCGCTACTTACTACTTCAAATATGCTGGTGGCTTGACACCTGCTGAATTCGGCAAAGTCTGGCCGATGTATCTGTTGATTTCCAACCTTGCTGCTGTTGTCGGTTCTTACGTCAGCAAATACTTCGCAAAAGCGTTCGGCGCAAAAATGGGAACAATTATTGTTTACACATTGATCGCTGTGTGCTTGTTCGCTGCTAAATTGCTCTATGCATCTGTCAATGTTTGGGTTGTTATTATCTTAATCGCTCTTGCACAGTTCGGATACGGCGCAAGTTATTCCTTGATTCCGGCTATGTACGCTGATACGGTTATCTATTCTGAATGGAAAACCGGTAAAAACGCTGCTGGTTGGATCATGGGTCTGATGAACGTTCCTTTGAAAATCGGTGTCATCGCACGTCCGGTTATCATCACAGCTTGTTTGGCTGCTGCAAAATATGACGGTGCTACAGTAGTAGCTGCATACAAAGCAGGCACATTCAAACAAACAGCTGAACTGTCCGCTGGTATCACCAATGCATTCATGCTTATCCCTGGGATCTGCATCGTGGTTGGTATGGTACTGTTGTTGGTCGGTTTCAGACTGAACAAAACAAAAGTTGCTGAATATCAGGCAGAAATCAATGCCCGTAAAGAAAAAGCATAATAAAGATTGATTTGTAAATTACAATAAACAAAAGTCCGCATATGCGGACTTTTGTTTATAAAAAAGACGATTATCAGCGTTGCAAGTAAAATAGTACGGTTATCACGGGATATTGCATTGTACGTAACGAACCAAGACAAAAGATGATTTCTATATGTTTGCCAATGCACATGAACGAATAAAAATAATGAATAATATCAATGAAACGATATGAATAAAAGAAAAATGTAGTACAATTAAACTAGAAATGTTCAATCAATTCGATTGTATCGATATATCAATGAGGAGTGAATTAATATGCAAGATGATAAACCGGATGAAAAAAGAGCGTCACTGCTTCAATTTTTATTGAGTAAAGAGATTAAAGTGGAAAGAATCATGTTTTTGATCGGATTTGCCATTGCGATGTTTGGAATTATATTTATCAAAAACAGCACAGCATCATTTATTGTTACGGCGGCAGGCTCGATTCTTACCTTTTCGGTAACAGATGCGATTATCAAAAAAGTCCCGAAGTAAAAAATAATATGAAAAAATTGATCCTAAAACCGCCTTTGGGCGGTTTTTTTTGTGAAAAGGTTAGGAAAATTAAAATAAAACAGAAAAAATATTTAAAAAAAAATAAATGTGACACAGATGTAACAGGTATTTTGTATCCTAATAGTACCAAAATTTACGTAAGATTAAAATTGTCTTTAGCTAGATGGGTAAGAAGATATGGTTTTAGGAGGAAATGAAGGCATGAAAATAAGACTTAAAAAAGTAGTTGCAATGACGATAGCGGTATTGATGCTGTTTGCGACAGTACCTGCATCAGTGCTTGCAGCAGACAGTTATACAAGTCTGCAGTTCAGCAGTCTGGATTCAGAGGTGAAATACCCGGGAACATCAGGGGACGGTATATACTCGATGCGATTCAATGAAACGGGTACATACGGAGCATTCTGTCTGCAGCGAACGGTAGATACGCGGAAAAATAAGAATTACACACCCGATTCTCTGGAGAGCTTTCTGACAAACAGCAGCGTTTCCACCAAAGTGAGAGCAATTATCAGCAAATCGGTGATTAACAAAAGCGTATCGGCAGTATTGGCCGATCTGGGACTGAGTGCAGCAAGTTTCACGAATGTGACAGAGAAGAACAGTTCAACTTGGTGGCACAGTGAGAGCCGCGGATGGAACGATCTTTCCTCGGACGAACAAACAAAGATTCTCTATACGGCAGCACAGGCAGCTGTTTGGGCGAGTGTGGAAGGCAAATCATCCCCTTCGTTTGATTTCTTTTCTTCATGGAACAGTTGGTATAACAGCGATGAATTGGATAATCAGAAAGACAATTTCGCCGAATCGGCGGCGTTGGTCATCTATAATGCCTATATGGCACTGCCGGGCATCTCAAATCTTTCAAGCGGAAACGTTACGCTGTCAGTTGTGGGTAACAGCAATGTCGGTCCGGCATTCCCCGCAACATATACATTCCGTGTGAATGTAAGCGGTTCCTACACGGGGGTGCCCAGCGTATCGGCAAGCGGATATACCATTACCCGAACAGACAGCACCAATAACGATGGTGTGTTCGAATACAGTATGACGGTCAGTTCGCCTCCGAGCTCGGCGATTACAATCAATGCAAGTATTAACGGAAGCAGAGCGGACGTTGTGGCACTTGACTGTACTGACAAACAAAGTCAGGAATTGGCTGCGATGGGCAGTGAAGTATATGCTGTAAGCAATACGCTTTCCGTAACGGCCAGCGGATATACGATTGCGACTTCGGCAGCAAACGGAACGATTACACCGAGTCCGA
>CAYUFL010000068.1:0-5700 GCA_964444065.1 uncultured Lachnospiraceae bacterium | reverse complement strand
AAGCACTTGGTATGAATTATTCGCAGGCAATGATCAAAGTTATTATCCCGCAGACTTTTAAACGTCTGCTTCCACCATTCAGCAATGAATTCATCATGATTCTAAAGGACACCTCCTTAATCTCTGTTATTGGTATGGCAGAACTGATGAAAGTGTCACGGCAATTTGCAGCAAACGGGGATTGGGGATTTTATTTCTATGCCGGCGCAATTTATTTGTTTTTGACCACAATTTTCAGCGTTGGATTCGATAAACTGGAAAAATTTGCAGGAAGGTACGAATAAGAGGTGGCATTATGTCTATGATAAAAATAGTTGGAGTCAATAAATTTTTCGGCGATCTGCAAGTCTTGAAAGATATTAATTTAGAGGTGGAAAAAGGGGAAGTATTGTGCGTGATCGGACCGTCGGGGTCAGGGAAAAGCACAATGCTTCGATGCTTGAATCATTTGGAAGTCATAACAGACGGAGAGCTGTATATAGAAGAACAATTAGTTTCACAAAGAGAGAATAATAAAGATATTCTTAAAATATCGACAAAAGAAGTTTCGGCAATGTGCACCGAACTTGGTATGGTTTTTCAGCGGTTTAATTTATTTCCTCATAAAACTGTACTTCAAAATCTTACTTTAGCACCTTTGAATGTAAGAAAAACAACAAAAGGCGAAGCTGAAGAAAAGGCAAGAATGCTTTTGGAAAAAGTTGGTTTATCAGATAAAGCAAATGAATATCCTTCGAGATTATCCGGCGGACAGCAACAGAGAGTAGCAATCGCACGCGCTTTGGCAATGGAACCCAAGATCATGCTTTTTGACGAACCTACCTCAGCACTTGATCCCGAACTTGTCGGTGAAGTACTTGAAGTAATGAAAAATTTGGCAAGAGACGGAATGACAATGATTGTGGTCACACATGAAATGAATTTTGCAAAAGAAGTGGGATCCAGAGTTGTCTTTATGGACGATGGAAAAATTGTTGAGGAAGGCAAACCAAGTGAAATTTTCAGCAATCCAAAGAATCAAAGAACAAAAGAATTCCTGAATAAAATACTGTAAAGAATTGACAAATCGGTTTATAAATGCTATTATTATGAAGTTATATTAAGCAGAAGAAATTGCTTCTCACCTTTCGGCTAGCGCTGTCAGGTAAAATATTACTATCATTTTGTAATGTTTTAGGCTGCAATTTCTTGCAGTCTTTTAATTTGGAGGTGGATTTTTATTAAAGAATTCCAAATCAACGAAGAGATTCGTGAGAAAGAAGTTCGGCTGATCGATGATAAAGGTCAGATGGTGGGCGTTGTTCCATTACGTCAGGCACAGGAAATGGCAGATGAGAAAGAATTGGATCTGGTGAATATGTCACCGGATGCCAAACCACCTGTCTGTAAGATCATGGATTATGGTAAATTTCGTTATGAGCAGAACAGAAAAGAAAAAGAATCCAAGAAAAATCAAAAAGTCGTTACTGTAAAAGAGATCAGAACCTCTGTACGTGTGCAGGAACATGACTTGAATGTTAAAATTAAAAATATTGAAAAATTTCTTGAAGAAGGTGATAAAGTCAAAGTATCGGTTCGTTTTCGCGGTCGTGAAATGGCTTATACCGAAAGCGGCAGAAATTTACTGATGAAAATTAGATCTTCCCTTGGCGATGAATACATAGTCGAAAAACCGCCCAAGTTAGAAGGACGTAATTATGTCATGTATCTAGCGCCAAAAAAAGTAAATTAGTATAAAAGGAGTTAGTGTTATTATGCCTAAAATGAAATCACACAGAGGTGCTTCCAAACGATTTAAAAGGAAGAAATCGGGAGTCATCAAGCGTTCTAGTGCTTATAAAAACCATATTCTTAATAAGAAATCTCAAAAAAGAAAAAGAAATCTCCGAAAAGGCGGTTATGTATCAGCGGCTGATGCTGGTAATATCGCTCAGATTATCGTAAAGTAAGAAAGGGAAATTAAGATATGGCAAGAGTAAAAAAAGGATTAAACGCAAAAAAGAAACATAAAAAGATTTTAAACCAAGCAAAAGGCTATTATGGTGCAAAGTCTAAATTATACAGACCGGCAAATGAAGCTGTAATGAGAGCACTCAGAAGCGCTTATGTCGGACGAAAACAGAAAAAAAGAGACATGAGAAAATTGTGGATTACGAGAATCAATGCGGCTGCCCGCATCAATGATATGAGCTATTCACGATTCATGAACGGCTTAAAGCTTGCCGGTGTTGAAGTAGACAGAAAAATTCTTGCTGATTTGGCAATGAATGATGCTGCAGCTTTTACGCAGCTCGCAGAAACCGCGAAAAATGCACTGAAATAGTTTAAAAGATCGGCGTTTGTCCGATCTTTTTTTATTATACGGCGTGAACGGATGATGCGACGCCACACACTTTGCGTGTGAGAAAAAAGCTCAGCCGTTGTAAGGGAGAAAAAGTCCTCCATCAAGGTTGACTTGTACATAACATGAGAAGCAAATTCGTATAGTGCGGACATACATATGTAGCAAAAAATGCTAGTATCATAAGCAATATCTGCAGAGAATTATATTTTTTGTTGATAAATCATCATCTTACTTGAAAGCCAAGACTGAACATGTTAGACTATTAACAAATTCAGTATTTTATTTTTATAACTTAAAAATTTTACATAAGTATTAATTTAAATAATAGTTTATGTATTTGTTTTAAATGAAATTGTTTTAAGGAGAGAGACACTATGGAGTATTCTAAAACAAATGATGCATTAGGAACTGTAAACAGAGGAAATGCGGCTGAATCAGGTTTATGCACATTATGTCGAGCAGACTGTCAAGGAAAGTGTGAAACATTTTTAGCTTGCATGAAAGGCAGAAAATTGTTATATCCTAGAGATTTCGGTACGATAACAGCCGGTAGCAATAATGTGAATCATATAGGTGTCTCTTACAATTCATTACGCATTGAAGGCTATAATTATGGTGCAAACGGTTTACGAAAAGGGCTATCAAACAGCGCTGACGATTGTATATTTCCAAACGTAGACATCTCTACATCATTTGGTAAAACGATTAAGACAAAAGCAAAAGTGCCGCTTATGACTGGTGCGTTGGGTTCAACATTCATAGCGGCAAAATATTGGAATTCGTTTGCTATAGGTGCAGCATTAGTTGGTTATCCTATCGTTATAGGAGAAAATGTTGTAGGTGTCGATAAACAAGCTGTTTTGGAAAATGGTAAGATAAAAATAGCTCCGGAATTAGATAGAAGAATAGACACATATTTAAAATATCATGATGGTGAAAATGGATCCATCATCGTGCAAATGAATGTTGAAGATACAAGAATCGTGTTGCTGAATATGTAATAGAAAAATACGGCGATAAAGTTATTATTGAATTAAAATGGGGGCAAGGTGCTAAAGATATCGGTGGAGAAATTCAAGTACAAAGTCTTGATTATGCATTATTCTTAAGTAACAGAGGATATATAGTTGATCCAGATCCAAACAAAGCGGAAGTACAAGAAGGCTTTAAGCATGGTGCAATTAAATCATTTGCTCGTCACTCAAGATTGGGTTATACAGATTTAGATAATGAATCGGCAATCAAAGAAAGTTTTATGAAAGCAGTATCCAATTTAAGAAAATTAGGCTATCAACGCATCACATTAAAAACAGGCGCATACGGAATGGAAGGATTAGCTATGGCTATTAAATATGCGACAGAAGCAAAATTAGATTTATTAACAATTGATGGCGCAGGCGGTGGAACAGGCATGAGCCCATGGAACATGATGGAAACATGGGGTGTACCGTCCTTGTATCTGCATACAAAGGCAAGAGAATACGCAGGCATATTGACAGAACAAGGTTATGATGTGGTTGATATGGCATTTGCCGGTGGTTTAGCAAGAGAAGATCACATTTTCAAAGCTTTAGCAATAGGTGCTCCTTACACAAAATTGATTTGTATGGGCAGAGCTCTTATGATCCCCGGATTCTTAGGTGCTAATATTGAAGGTGCTTTGCACCCTGAACGTAAAGAATTACTAAATGGAAACTGGGATAAATTAGCAAATTCTGTTCTTGAAAATGGTTCGCAACCGGAAGAGATTTTTGCAGGTTATTATGACGTTCAAAAACTAGTTGGTGCTGATGAAATGAAAAACATTCCATATGGTGCAATTGCAGCATGGACACTTTCAGACAAATTGGCAGCCGGTTTACAGCAATTAATGGCTGGCGCACGTAAATTCTCATTAGATAAGATCGCAAGAGAGGATTTAACTGCAGCGAACAGAGAAACTGCAAGAGAAACCGGTATAACTTTCATTACGGAGGCAAACGACCAAATCGCAAAAACTATATTGAGAAATTAAAACAATAGAGCATATAAACTACTGTGCAAATTCATAGAGTTTAAATACCCCAAATTTAAGTGAAAAAGTTTAATAAGCCATACCGTTAATAATTATTACCATTAGGAGTCAACCGAACTCAAGTTGACTCCTTTTAATTTCACTTCAATTTTAGTACTAATTCATCACAAGGGTAACTCATAAAATAGGTGACAATAAAAAATAAACCACTATTTAATGGCTTATTTAAAAGATATTTGGTGGGCCTTCAGGGACTTGAACCCCGGACAAACCGGTTATGAGCCGGTGGCTCTGACCAACTGAGCTAAAGGCCCTCAGTGATAACAATGGTCGAGGTGGAGGGATTCGAACCCCCGGCCCCATGGTCCCAAACCATGTGCGCTAGCCAAGCTGCGCTACACCTCGGAAACTTGCTTTAATATAGTACTATATTTAAATTTAAAAGTCAATAATATTTACTGTCATAAGATTTTATTCAGACATCTTATCCAATGTCATCAAATATGCTATAATAAATATATATTTTTTGCATGAGGAAACAATTGAAAAATTATCATATCATTACATACGGATGCCAAATGAACGAAAATGATTCGGAAAAATTGGCAGGAATATTATCAGCAATGGGATACACAAAAACATTTGATCAAACGCAGGCAGACATACTCATTATGAACACCTGCAGTGTACGCGAAAATGCGGATGATAAGTTTTTTGGACATTTAGGGCAATATAAATTACTGAAATCGTTAAAACGAGACATGGTAATTGCAGTTTGCGGCTGTATGATGCAACAGAAAGAAATCGTTGAGATTATCCGAAAAAAATATCCGTTTGTGGATATCATATTTGGAACTCATAATATTCATTTATTTGGTCAATTGCTTACAAAGCACCTGCAAACAGAAAAGACTGTTTGTGATGTTTGGGACGATATTGATCATTTTGAAGAAAATATTCCTGTTAAACGTGAATTCAGACACAAAGCCTTTGTTACGATTATGAATGGTTGCAATAACTTCTGTTCCTACTGCATCGTTCCTTATACAAGAGGCAGAGAAAAGAGCAGGGATGTATCAGCTATTTTAGAAGAGATCAAATCCATATCCATGGACGGATGTAAGGAAGTTACATTACTTGGACAAAACGTTAATTCATATGGGAAAACGCTGACAGAGCCAAAGAAATTTTCCTATTTACTGGAGCAAGTAAGTGCAATCAAAGGCATCGAACGAGTTAGATTTATGACATCACATCCGAAGGATTTGACCGATGATGTGATTGATGTAATGAAACAATATGACAATATATGCAATCACATTCATTTGCCACTCCAATCAGG
>CAYUFL010000067.1:0-6062 GCA_964444065.1 uncultured Lachnospiraceae bacterium | reverse complement strand
TTGTATTTATTCTACATCATCCATTGAGGTTTACACATTCTTTGGGATGGTCTCGTCAAAAAAGCGATTGCAAATTTATGCAAAATCGCTTTTCTTTTTTTCCGCTTTCATCTCCCAACATCGAACAGCATTTGATCTTTCATGATCCGATACGCAAAAATACACAAAAAACAACACGAACCTTATCTTGCCGCTGTGTCACCTAATCATGAAACTTCACTGAAGCATTCCCCATGTTCGAATGATTGTAATTATCTTCTTTGACAAGATAGATCGGGCGTCGTTTTGATTCCAGATACGTTTTTGAAATGTACTGCCTCAATATTCCGATACTGAAGAGTTGAATACCGCCTATAAAGAAAATCACACAAATCATCGACGGATACCCTGCGACGGGATCGCCCCAAATTAAGGTCTTAACAATTACGATACATATCATGACAAATGCAATCAGACAAAACAACATTCCAAATACGGATGCGAATGACAGAGGCTTCACGGAAAACGCAATGATTCCGTCCATCGCATAAAGAAACAGTTTCCAAAATGACCATTTTGTCTCCCCTGCTGCTCTTTCTACATTTTCATATTCTATCCAAAATGTCCGAAACCCAACCCAACTGAATATGCCTTTGGAAAATCGATTATATTCTTTCACTTTTAATACGGAATCCACCATTGTTCTGCTCATCAGTCGAAAATCACGGGCACCGTCAACAATCTCTACTTTCGAGATCTTGTTGACAATTTTGTAAAATATTCTGGCGCAGAATGATCTGATTTTTGGCTCTCCTGATCGCGTCACACGTCTTGTTGCTGCGCAATCATACTTATGACTCGCGACAGCAGCGTACATTTGCGGAAGCAAAGACGGCGGATCTTGCATATCTGCATCAATCACAGCAACGAAACTACCGGCGGCGTGTTCCAAACCTGCATACAGAGCGGACTCTTTTCCGAAATTTCGAGAAAATGAGAGATATTTTATCCGGCTGTCCCTTACTGACAGTTCCTCGATTTGCATTAATGTATGATCAGTTGATCCGTCATCAACAAATATCAATTCGAATTCAACGTCTTCTTTCATCTCATCGGCAACATCCAAAATCGCCTTGTAAAAAATCGGAATTGATGCTTCTTCATTGTATACCGGAGTAACAATTGACAATAAATTTCTTTGATGATTCATATTCCTCACCCTACCTTTTTTCCAGCAAGACTATTTGATAGATATATTCTGCATAAGCGGTATCAAACATCCGGATACTTATCGTTTGATAACCAGTATTATTAAAAGTATCGTAATACAAACCCAGATTATCCGAATCAATCAACCATATTCTTCCTGAATAATGATCCAATATACTCAGATCCGTTATCGTTGTCATTTGCGGCGCATATGCTTCGTATGCTTCTTCAACACCCCATGCCTCCGGATTATAAAAATAAATCGTATTGGATTCAAAATAGTCTGTTACAACCCCACCGATCCCGATATTGCTGAATAAGATAATATCATCAGGTTGTATATTTTGTTGCAGATACTCAATCTGCCGGAAATTACTCTCATCGTAATTCGTTTTTATTAAGCCAATCTCATTCGTCAATGATAAGCACAATATCACAGAAACAAAAAAGATTATGATTGCTTTCCTTTTTTCTTTTGATAATATGTAGGCAAATCCTATCGCCCAGACCCCGCTCGCAACAAAGAGATATCGCGCATAAAGCACAGGAGACTCCATAAAAAGAGATGCACATAACGGAACGGCTATCACCCCAAGATAGATGAAAACAGCAATCAGCGCAACGTGAGATCGAAATTTGGCTCCCTGCATGGCTAATTGAATGAAACGGATTGTCATATACACAAAAGCGCTCATGCCCACGGCAGCTGCGAAATAGAACTGAAACAAAGACTCAAAATCGAGATTCCCGCCAAATTGAAATCCCAGAATCTGGATCGGGGTCTCGAAAAGCGAAAGCGAAATCCAAAATCCGTCCGATACGGTGGCAACCTGATTCACTAAAACATAGCCCCACGGGATATACATGACAATTTGAAGCAAGGCCGCAATCAGGAAGTCGAACCATTGTTTTCCGCTTTTTACTTTGACAAGGCGTAGTAGTATCAACATCAGATTGATGACACAATCTGCGATTAAAGCGTAATAATGAGTGTAGGCACCAACCACACTGAGCAAAATAAATAATATCAAATCTTTTTTATAAAAGTTTTTTCCATACCGATATGCATATATGAATGTCAGCGTAACAAAAAACATCGACCAGGAATACATGCGAATTTCATTCGCATAGATCAAAACAACGGGTGTGAAGAATATTAAAAAAATGTACCAAAAACTGACTTTATATCCAAAATCTTTTTTAATATAGGTCAGCCCGAGCAATGCAGTCATCATAATTCCAAGCGCTGAAAATATTCTGTACACAATAATGTTTCCATCAAATATCAGATATAACAGATGCAATAACCAATAATAGAATGGGGGGTGAACATCGTTGGCTGTAATCTGCCAGATTTCGGAAAAACTGTGTCGCGCAATGGCAACAGAATACGATTCGTCGAACCAAAGATTAGAGTGAAAAATCGAAACGAGTACATAAATGCAGCCAATTGCGTAAAGCCCGTATGAGATCCATCTCATTTTGTTTTTATATTTTATCATATATACCTGTTCCGAAATCATTGCTCATAATTATCATAATGTAATCATTGAAACATTCATTTATTAAATCAGTCTTAAATTCATGTGAACACTGTATGAACATTCACGTTTCAATCGGAATTTAAAAAACCTTACTCGTTTTTTCGCGAATAAGGCTTTTAAATGAATTTCAATTTGTATTATGTTTATTTGGGTGTTACATAATCCAACGGATTAACATAGGACCCGTTAATCAATACCGAAAAATGCAGATGCGCACCGGTCGAGTCGCCCGTGCTTCCGACTAATCCGATCACCTGCCCCTGCGTGACAATATCTCCGACATTGACGATAATGCTGTTTTGATGACAAAACATCATCGAATATTTATTTCCGTTTGTATCGACGCCGCATTCCAAAATAACTGTATTACCAAAACTGTATTTGTATCCGGCGAAAATAACCTTTCCGCTGAGCGGTGCTATAATCTGTGTATTATAAGGTGCGGGGATATCCACGCCGTAATGAAATTTATACTCTCCGGATATCGGATGAATCCGATATCCGTAATAATCTGAAATATAAGTCCGCCCCGGCAATGGCCAACTAACATGTGAAAAATTATTGCCGTATGATCCTGAACCGCTTGCCGCTATGATTCTTCGAAGGTCAGCAGCATCGTTTTCCTGTTGATCTGCCAATGCCGACCAATACGTCGCATTTTGTTCATATTCGACCATTTTGGCATTTTTTGCATTTTTTTGTGACTCGAGCGATTGCTGTTCACTGTCCAAGCTGGCTATTACACCTGCAAGATTTTCGTTCTGTGCCGCAAGCTCATTTGTTTTCTGCTGAATGGTGTCTTCCGATTGCTGAAGTTTGTCGGCAATCTCGTTGTCATACGCAATAACAGATGATATCATCTCAACCTTACTGATAAAATCCGAAAAATCAGTAGCACCGAAAAGCACATCCAAATATCCGGTATCTCCGTACATATACATGACAGAAAGACGTTCTTCCAGCAGTTTTTGATAATATGCTTTATCTGCAATCGCCTGTTCCAGTTCTGTTTGCGAAGCGGCAAGATCCGCTTCCACTTGAATCTTTTGCGCAGTATAAGTGTCAATCTGATTCGTTGTTTCCTGAATCTGACTGTCTAAATTAGAGATTTGGCTTAGCAGTGCTTCTGCAAGCTTCTCATATGATTCTGCATTATCCTTTGAGTCTTCAATCTGTTGTACCAGTTCATCAAGCTTTTCCTGGTCTGTCTTTGCAAAAACATTGGGTAATGCAATGCTTGAAAGAAAAAATAACACAACCATAAAAGCGGTGATTGTTCGATTTCTGATTTTTTTTCTTTTCACATTCATTTATTCACCTAAACATTCAAGAATTTTCTCAGTGAGAACATACTCCCAACCACACCTAAAACAATTCCATAAACAAGAAAATATAGTGTGATTTGCATCATGACAACTGCCGGAGGTGCGATTGTGCTGCCGAGCGGCAAAACAGTTAATGAAGCTTGAATCGTGCCGAATAAAAAATAGTACAAATTACGTATAATCAAAATCGAAATAACAGCGCCGCCCAAACCAAGAGATGACCCCTCAATAATGAACGGAAAACGAATATACCAATCTGTCGCTCCGACATATTTCATAATCGAAATATCGGACCGCCTCGAAAAGACAGTTAATTTGATTGTATTGTAAATAATAAACACAGCAATTAGACTGAGAATACTGAAAACAACCCAGCTGAGAGTCGTTGTAAAATGGTTGAATTTCAGCAGTTTCTCAACTGTTTGTTTCCCATAAACGGCATCTCTCACTCCGTCAAGCTTCTTGGCGTATACATAAACCGAATCGATTTGATCCGGATTATCCAACTTCACAATATACGAGTCAGGAAGCGGGCTGTTCTCGTTCGTGTACCCATCCAGCAGGTATGAATAATTATCAAGACTTTGCTTGAAATTCTCAAGTGCCTCCGCTTTCGATTCATATTCCACAGTCTGAACATTATCAAATGCAAGCAGCGAATTATAAATATCCGTACGTTGGAAATCGGTAATATCGCTTTGCAGATAAACACGCAGCTCGAGATTGTCCTCTATTTGAGCGATCACATAATTGATATTGATTACAACCAACATGATAACTCCTACAATGACCAATGCCGATACTACAGACAATACGGATGCCAAACTCATGACCGAATTGCGTTTTATATTGTGAAATGCATCACGAAAGAATACTTTTAATGAAGACATTAGCGGTAATAACCTCCCACTCTGTCACTGATCACATGCCCGTTGTCCAACACCACAACACGCTTTTTCATTCTGTCAACCATTGTGATATCATGCGTGGCAATTAAAACGGTAGTACCCGCGACATTAATATCCGAAAGTAAATTCATAATGCCTGCACTTGTCACGGGATCAAGATTGCCCGTCGGTTCATCACAGATTAATATCTTGGGATTATTGATAATGGAACGAGCAATGGCGACTCGCTGTTGTTCGCCGCCCGACAATGCAGACGGATATTTCCTTGATTTATCACGCAAACCAACCATATTCAGAATCTTAGGCGTAATCCTTTGAATGATTTTCTCGTCGGTCTTCACCGCTTCCATTGCGAACGCAATATTCTCATAAACCGTCTTTGTTTCCAATAGTCGAAAATCCTGAAAGACCACTCCGACATCTCTGCGGTAATAAGGGAGGTCTTTGCTTTTTAGACGAGCAATATCCTTACCCGAAACCATTACTTTCCCTTCAGTCGGCATGATTTCGCGAAGAAGAAGTTTCAAAACCGTTGATTTGCCAGCCCCGCTTTTTCCAACAATAAATACAAATTCACCGGGGCGAATGTCTACATTGACATGATGCAGCGCGTAACTGTCTTCCGCGTCATATTTTTTTGATACATCGGTTAATGATATCATACTGTACCTTTACGCATGCTTTCTTTGATTTATAAAATTATATCACATCACTCCTTTTCAAACAATCATTTGAATATAAAACTACTTCAAAACCCTTATGAAATGACGATTATCGGTAGCAATGCAATCAAATTTCGATTGAAGCGACGCTCAACTGCACACATACTTCTGAGCAGGCTGACACTTGAACTTTTCATGCATAATTTTGATAAAATCATTCCTTTTTATCTTAAAAAGTACAGTATTGCGAGTAAATTGTTCTGTTTTATGGTTGGAAAAAATAATTCAGCATGGTATCATAGATTGAAAGTTAATTTCTGGTAATGCACGGAGTGGAATATGGAGAATATTACAGCAAAAGATCTGTTAAAAGCGCCGAATTTAATGTCGATTTTTCGTATCGTATTGATTCCGGTTTTTTTGTATATTGCGTTT
>CAYUFL010000066.1:0-6391 GCA_964444065.1 uncultured Lachnospiraceae bacterium | reverse complement strand
GATACGGCGCAGATCGTCAAAGAAGGCATTGAAAAACTCGTGGCACAGGGCAACCCGCATCCAACGGAATTTGAGGTTGTGACTGCACTCGCACTCGTATACTATAAGGAACAGAAGGTTGACATTGTCGTGTTGGAAGTTGGGATGGGCGGCAGACTGGATGCAACAAACGTCATTCCGACAGCGGAAGCAGCAGCGATTGTCAGTATCAGTTTTGATCATATGTTTTATCTAGGCAACACGATTCGCGAAATCGCGCACGAAAAAGCAGGCATTATCAAAGAGAATTACGATGTCAGCGTATATTGCCTCAACAGCGACGAAATCGTGGACGAAATCAACAAGACTGCCAAAGAAATGAATGCCCGAGTATATCGAAACAACGCGGACGATATCCAATTGATGAGCAGTACCGTCGACGGGCAGCATTTAAAATATCTGAAAAAAGATTCGCTGCTTGGTATTGATGAGTTTGATCTTGCCTTACTCGGAGAACATCAGAAATATAACGTACTCAATGTGCTTACTCTTTTGGAAATCTTAAAGAAAAAGAACTGGAAAATTACGCCGAAGGCGATTCTCAGCGGTCTGAAACGCGTGAAATTCACGGGTCGTTTTGAAATCATGCAGAAAAATCCGATCATCGTGATCGACGGCGGGCACAATATTGAAGGCATCACTTCCTTTGTTACGAATGTGAGCAAATATTTCGAAGGCAGAAAAGTAACGTTATTCTACGGGATGCTCAATGACAAACAAGTCGATGAATCGTTGGCATTGCTCACCACCATAGCAAAAGAAATTTATACACTGACACCGAATGACGCCCGCGCGGTACCTGCGCAGGAAATGACCGCATTTATCAAAGATCATTATCCCGCTGTTCCATCGCATGCGCTCAGTCACTTCGGCGAAATCGGAGAATATATTGATTTCGCGAAGACCGACGAAATTTATGCGTTTACCGGATCGCTTTATATGATCGGAGAGGCACGCACCATTTTGAGCGGATTGATTGCAAAACATCCAAAATAGGAGACAGCCACAAAGCAGTTCACCGTAACTGCTTTTTTTATTATGCTGTGCTATAATAAAACAAAAACGGATTGTGGTATGAACAGAAAAATATGCATTGTGGAAGACAATCAAAAAATCAGAGATGAATTGAACATTTTTCTGACCGTGAACGGTTATGAATGCTGTGCCCCCGCGATCACAAAAAATCTGATTTGTGATATTCTGGACGAACATCCCCACTTGCTGCTTTTGGATCTCAATCTGCCGATCCTTGACGGATTTGAAATCAGCAGAGAGATACGAAAAAGCTCGGATGTCCCGATTATTGTTGTGACCAGCAGAGACAGTGAGATGGATGAAATGCTTGCCAGACATATCGGCGCGGACGATTATGTGACAAAACCTTTCAATACGCAGATTTTGTTGCTGCGGATTGCTTCTGTGTTAAAACGAGCGTATAAAGAATCTTCCTCCGAACTGTTTGAGTTGGGAGATTTCTCTGTTTTGCTGTCGAAAAGCATTTTGATCTGCGGTGACTGTGAAATCGATTTAACGAAAAACGAATTGAAGATGCTCTCGGCGTTGGCTGAAAACAGAGGTCAGATCGTATCCAGAGAGGAACTAATGACTCAACTTTGGAACAGCGATCTGTTTGTGGATGACAACACACTCACGGTGAATATGAATCGCCTGCGAAAAAAACTGACCGACGCAGGTTTGGAAGACCGAATCGAAACAAAAAGAGGTATGGGGTATTTGCTCAAATGAATCTGATGATCTATCTGAAAGAAAAAAGGTGGTATCTTGTTTCAACAGTTGTCGCTGTTTGCTTCAGCATGGCATTGACAGCGCTTGCCGATGATGCTTTTTTTGATATTGTTATATTGATCTGTATTCTATTTGTTCTGTGTATGTTGATTCCGCTTACGCTTGAATATAAAGCAAAAAAAGAGTTCTATGATGATTTGCGGATGATATTCGAAAATTTGGAAAAAAAGAATCTGATTGCCGAGTTGATCCGAAAACCTGATTTTATCGAAGGGGCGATCCTATACGATATCCTTCATCGCAGCAACAAAGCATGTTTGGATGAAATCGCGTCTTATCGCAGAATACAGGAAAGCTATCGTGAATATATTGAATTGTGGGTGCATGAAATCAAGACCCCGATCGCGTCTTCCAAGTTGGTGCTCCAGAATGCGCATGAAGATTCTTTGTCGGCAAGTCTGTCGGATGAGCTGGATAAAATTGAAAATAATGTGCAACAGGTGCTGTTTTATTCCCGAAGCAATAATGTAGACAAAGATTATCTGATTAAGGAAATATCCCTTGCATCTGTCTGCAATGTCGTGATTCGCAAAAACGCCAAGATATTGATCAAAAAGAAGATTGCAGTCGAAACCGACGGGCTTGATGTTATGGTGTTGTGCGATGCCAAATGGCTTGGATTCATTCTGGAACAGATGATCGGCAACGCCGTCAAATACAGCCGCGCGCAGAATCCAGAAATTCTTGTGAGCGCACATCGAAACAAAAACAATGTGGTTCTTTGTATCGCAGACAATGGGATCGGCATTGATCCTTCCGAGATCGGCAGGATTTTTGATAAAGGCTTCACAGGGACGAACGGCAGAACAGAAGAGCGCGCAACCGGAATGGGACTTTATATATGCAGAAAATTATGTGACAAGCTCGGATTGCATCTGGAGGTGGAGTCAACGCTGCAGGGAGGTTCTGAATTTCGAATTGTCTTTCCGAGAAGCACGATGATCGATTTGATCTGACTTACAAAACTGTAAGGTTGCTGTAAGGCACTTCGATGGATAACCGCCGATAAGAAGCATACAATAAAGCCATAAATAACGGAGGTTACTTTATGGGTGAAATACTGAATGTAACAGACATCGAAAAATACTATGGGAACAAAGGCAATATTACAAAGGCGATCGATCAAGTATCTTTTTCGCTCGAAGAGGGTGAATTTGTCGGAATCATGGGAGCTTCGGGCAGCGGAAAAACAACGTTGCTGAATTGCATCTCAACAATCGATACGGTCTCCAGCGGATATATTACCGTTCGCGGTCAGGAAATCACAAAAATGAAAAGCAGAGCGCTTTCCAAATTCAGGAGGGAAGAACTTGGCTTTATTTTTCAGGATTTCAATCTGCTCGATACAATGACGGCATACGAAAATATCATATTGCCGCTGTCAATTTCAAATGTGCCGCACAAAAAAGCGGATCAGCGCGTGCGAGCTATTGCAGAAAAACTGGACATTGCCGATGTACTCGTGAAATATCCGTATCAGATGTCGGGAGGACAGAGACAACGTGTGGCAGCAGCGCGGGCAGTTATTACGAACCCCGCGATGATTCTTGCGGACGAACCGACGGGTGCACTGGATTCCAAATCCTCAAGAGTTCTGCTCGAAAGTATGCTGCATCTCAATAAAGAATTCTGTGCATCGATTCTGATGGTTACGCATGATGCGTTTGCCGCGAGTTATTGCAGTCGGATTCTTTTTATCAAGGACGGTCGTATTTTCAATCAGATCGTAAAAGGCGACTCGACCCGAAAAGAGTTTTTCAGCAAGATTATCGACGTGGTAACGCTGCTTGGAGGTGACACAAGCAATGTTATTTAAATTGTCGCTGCGTAATGTCAGACGCAGCTATAAGAATTACACGCTCTATTTTTTTACGCTTGCATTCGCGGTATGTGTATTTTATGTTTTTAACTCCGTCGATGCCCAAGATGCGATGCTGTCACTTTCCGAATCGGCAAACAGTGCGCTGCACAATCTGTCCAGTCTGATCGGAGCAGTTTCGGTTTTTGTTTCCTTTATACTCGGGTTTTTGATCGTGTTTGCGAACAATTTTTTGATCCGCAGAAGAAAAAAAGAGCTGGGTCTTTACATGACGCTAGGAATGGAAAAGTCGAAAATCGCACGCATTCTCATCACGGAAACTGTGATTATCGGATTGTTCTCCCTTGCCTGCGGACTGTTGTTTGGCGTCTTTGCTTCTCAGTGGCTTTCCGTCGTTTTGGTGAAAATGTTCGACACCGACATGAGTGCATACCAATTTGTTTTTTCTTACGGTGCTTTTTGGAAAACAATCCTGTACTTCGGTATGATCTTTCTGGTTGCGGTGTTGTTCAGCACCTTCGCCGTTTCGAAATATAAGCTGATCGATTTGATTTATGCGGAAAAACGGAATGAACAGCCGAAAGTACGCAGCAATTGGCTGACGCTGCTGTTGTTTGTGCTGTCGCTGGCGTTCTTGGGCGTTGCATACAGTATGGTCATAAAAAATGGGATATTCAACTTTGACTGGAAACTGCTCGCTGAAATCATTATGGGGTCCATCGGAACATTTTTGTTTTTCGCATCACTTTCGGGATTTTTCCTGCGGATCGTGCAGATGAATCAGCGACGGTACTACAAGGGCTTGAATATGTTTGTGCTGCGTCAGGTTAACAGCAAAGTCAACAGTGCGTTTGTTTCGATGTCATTTATCTGTTTGATGCTGTTCTGCACGATTGGCATTCTGAGTGCCGGGCTCGGCATCAATACCGTAATGAACTCCAGCATACGCAATTCGATCCCGTTTGATGTATCAATTTTTAATTACGATCCTTCGGTTACGACCGAGGAGATTTTGGAACAAAACGGAATCAATCTGAGTGATTACACGCCTGAGAAATACAGTTACAAAGAATATCTGAATAAAGATATTACCAGCGCAGTTATTTTTGACAAAGTGAAGGATTCCCTGCCGAATGAATTGAAGAGCTCTGACAATTTCTTCAGTGCGCCGCTGATGCTGATCAGCGAATCGGATTACAATCAAATCATGCGGGCGTTGGGTAAAAATGAAATTGCTCTTGACAACAACACGGTTGCGCTGTTTTCCGATTATGCGTCTCAGTCAAAAACGATCGGGGATGTACTGAATCGATTTGTGGAGGAAAACAGAACGGTCGCAATTTTGAATCAAACATATCAGGTTTATCCGAGGCTTTTGACCGATTCTATTTCCACTTCGATGGGGAATGAATTCATGATGCTGATCGTGCCGGATGATATGGTAAAAAATACCGCAGTTTACAGTGAAATTGTGAATTTCAACTGCAGCGAAGAAATGCAGAGTCGGCTCGAAAAGCAGAGCAGCGCAATAAGCGACAGCGAAACGCTTTCCCTTCGTATTCGCAGTGTCGTAAAAGATTCTTATAATGGTTCCAGTGCCATCATCTCGTTTATTGGCATTTATCTCGGGACTATTTTCCTGCTCACAAGTGCAGCAGTGTTGGCACTTCAGCAACTTTCCGAAATTGCCGATAACAGACAACGGTACAATATTCTCCGCAAAATTGGAGTTGACGAGAAGATGATCAACCGTGCCATATTCAAGCAGATTGCCGTATATTTTTCGTTGCCTCTGCTGCTTGCCTGCATTCATTCTGTTGTGGGGCTGTATGTAACGAATCAGGCGATTCAAAGCATCGGGGATATCAACGTTACGAAGAACCTTTTGATGACAGCAGGATTTGTTGTGGTTGTTTACGGCGGATATTTCCTGGCTACCTATTATGGGAGCAAATCAATGATCGCGAAGAATAAATGATTGTTTTGATCACGATCACTCTCATGTTGTTGTTCAAAAGGAAAAACTGATTTGCAAACCGGATCTCGATTTCTGCTGTGGAATTCGGTAAAACGAACAAAAGAAAGAATTCTCCGCGGTATATTCAGCGGAGAATTCTGCATTTCGTGCGAAATTATTGGACAATTTCGCGAAATGTTATATAATATATTATTATGGATTTTGAATTTCATTTCCGCGCACGCACGAGAATTATCCGGAGGAATCATGAAAGAATACGGTTTAAACGAGTTACGATCAATGTTTTTGGAATTCTATGAAAGTAAGGGGCATTTGCGTCTGGACAGTTTTTCGCTGATCCCGCACAATGACAAGAGCCTGCTGCTCATTAATTCCGGTATGGCGCCGCTCAAGCCGTATTTTACAGGACAGGAAACGCCGCCGAGGAAACGGGTGACGACCTGTCAGAAATGTATTCGTACACCGGATATTGAAAACGTCGGGAAAACGGCACGGCACGGCACGTTCTTTGAAATGCTCGGAAACTTTTCGTTCGGGGACTATTTCAAAAAAGAAGCCATTGCCTGGGCTTGGGAATTTTTGACCGAAGTGGTCGGTATTCCCGAAAAGCTTTTGTATGTCACTGTATATGAAGAAGATGACGAAGCATTTGAGATTTGGGAAAAAATAATGGGACTGCCCAAAGAAAAGATCGTGCGGATGGGCAAAGAAGATAATTTTTGGGAAATCGGGCTTGGTCCGTGCGGACC
>CAYUFL010000065.1:0-6635 GCA_964444065.1 uncultured Lachnospiraceae bacterium | reverse complement strand
TGGTAGAACATGAACGCTTCCCTATGGACATGCTGTCTGCGGAAGAACGTAAATGTAATTTTGAAGAAGTTTGTCAGGGTTATCACAAGCTAAATGCTATTGCAGAATCTATGCGCTGCCTGCGCTGTGACAGGAGGTAATCAGAATGATCAATTTGACGATAAACAATAAAAAAATAGCGGTTGCTCCCGGGACAACGATTCTGGAAGCGGCAAAAGCTCATAATATCGATATACCGAACCTGTGCTATCTGGAGGGTGTGCATAAATTCGGGGCATGCCGCATGTGCGTTGTGGAAGTTGAGGGGGCAAAAAATCTTCAGGCATCCTGCATTGTTCCGGTTGCGGAAGGAATGATTGTGCACACCAATACACAGCGTGTGCGCAAAGCCCGAAAAGTGCTCTACGAGCTTCTATTGTCCGATCATCCGAAAAACTGTCTGTCATGCAGTCGAAATCAAAGCTGTGAATTGCAGGCACTGGGCGAACTGCTCGGCGTAAAAGAAGATCGCTTTGAAGGCGGAAGACAAAAAAGCGAATACGAGGTATCGCCGTCCGTTACGCGCGATATGGGTAAATGTATCTTATGCAGACGGTGCGTGACTGCGTGCAACGAAATACAGGGTGTCGGGGTGATCAATGCGCAGAACCGCGGATTTAAAACTGTGATCAGTCCGGCGATGGAACTGCCTTTGGAAGATGTCAATTGCACGTATTGTGGACAGTGTACCGTGGTTTGTCCGGTAGGTGCACTGACGGAAACGGATGCGATTGCGGATGTATGGGCAGCGCTGAACGATCCGAAAAAGTATACCGTTGTGCAGGTTGCTCCTGCAATCCGTGCTGCGATCGGAGAAGAATTCAATTTACCGGCAGGTACCCTGGTTACGGGGAAGCTTGTGGCAGCACTGCGTGAAATCGGATTTAAAAACATTTTCGATACAAACTTTACTGCCGATCTTACCATCATTGAAGAAGGTATGGAATTTCTTGCGAGGGCGAAAGCGGCTCTTACGGGAGGAAAAACCGTATTGCCGATGATTACAAGCTGTTCTCCCGGCTGGATCAAGTATGCGGAACATGCGTATCCGGACGATTTGGATCATCTTTCCACATGTAAATCTCCCCATATGATGATGGGTGCACTCGTCAAAAGTTACTACGCGGATAGAATCGGAGTCGATCCGAAGGACGTCTATATGGTTTCGATTATGCCTTGTACGGCAAAAAAATTCGAAATCACACGCCCGGAAATGGTGAACGACGATCTGCCGAATGTGGATGCCGTGCTGACAACCAGAGAGCTTGCGCGCATGATCAAAGAAGCCGGCATTGATTTTGCCGAACTCAGCGACGAAAAATGGGATGATCCGCTCGGAATGTCCAGCGGTGCAGCCGATATCTTCGGTGTCTCCGGCGGTGTGATGGAGGCCGCGCTGCGTACTGTTTACGAACTTGTGACGGGGAGGGAACTTCCGTTTCCGAAACTGCATGTATGTGCGATCGAAGGATTTGATCAGATCAAGGAAGCAGATATTCTGTTCACCGATGTCAAACCCGAATATTCGTTTTTGGAAGGGGTTTGTGTGAAAATTGCAGTTACTTCCGGTTTGGACGGTGCTAATAAGCTGATGAAGCAGGTGCATGACGGCACATCACCATATTTGTTTATTGAAGTGATGGGTTGTCCCGGTGGATGCATTACCGGCGGCGGACAGCCGAGATCCGACAAAAGAGAAGTCAGACAAGCACGAATGGATGCGATATTCCGAGAAGACGAAGGGAAAAAACTGAGAAAATCGCATGAAAATCCTGATATCGCAAAACTGTATGAGGAATTTTTGAAGGAACCGAACGGACACAAATCACATGAGTTGCTGCATACGCATTACACGCAGCGAGGGGTATTCAATGAATATCTGAAAAAATAAAAATTGCAATAAATTCCAAAACGCATCGATGTAAAATTTCGATGCGTTTTTTTGTAGCCTTGTTTAAAAAGCAGAAATATGAAGTTTTGCACTGACTTAGTGCATGTATTGTTTTTAAACGTGATTATTAATAGGAATTCTCTCGAATTTCCGAAAAATTGCGTCGATTGACTGGACGAATTTGATTGTATGTGATACCATCTCATAAGATGGTTAGCTTAATTCAATTTCTTATTCAATTTTAAGAATTGAAATCTGATGGATACCATCGGAACTTATCAAGATTTTGATTCTTCAAAGAGATAAATCATCCGTCAAAAACAAAAATCTATGCGTTGGGAAGGAGGGTAATGCAGGTGCGCATATTGTTCGAGACGAATATTTTATTCTGCTATTCTCATGTTTGCAGTCATTACTGATAAAGGAGTTTTTAAACTATGGTGCAAAAAGAAAACGCCGCTTTGCTAAAAAAATCCGGCGTATCAGGATGGAAAAAAAGTCTATACGGTATTATAGGTGCTATTGTCGGAGGGGTTGTTGTTTACCTGATTATGCCTTCAGCACTGGATCCCAGTGCGCGTTCTCTGGCAGGTATTTTTGTTGCAGTTCTTGTTTTGTGGATTACCGAAGCGTTTCCCGCAGGTGTCGTAGCCTTGATTTCCTTGGCTCTGACGCCTCTGTTTGGTGTTTATCCGGATATGAAAAGTGCTACGGTGGGATTTTATGGCTTCGTTCCTTACTTCGTCATCGCTTCATTTGTATTGTCATTTGCAGTTGAAAAATCAGGCATCGGCAAACGTTTCGCGCTTTGGCTGCTTTCAAAAACCGGAACAAGAAGTAAAACTGCTGTTTTGGTCTTTATGTTCGGAGCCGCAATTACGTCTTCGCTTATGTCGGATGTTCCATCGGCGGCAATTTGGATGTCATTGGCGATGCCGATTCTGACCAATTTGGGTGTGCCTGTCGGTAAATCCAGATTCGGGAAAGCACTCATGATCGGTATTCCGATCGGTGCGTTGATCGGCGGTGTTGCAACTCCCGCGGGAAGTTCGATTAATATACTTGCGCTGCAAGTGTTGAAAACGACAGCAGATATGAATATTACATTTTTGCAATGGATGGCACTCGGTGTGCCGATGTTTCTTGTGATGACCGTGGTTGCTTGGTGGGTTTTGGTGAGTGTGTTCAAACCTGAAATCGACTCAATCGGTGATGTCAGCGAATATCAAGATCAGCACAAAGAACTCGGAAAATGGTCGTCTTCAGAAATTAAAACCGCAATCATCATCGGTGTAGCTCTGGTTTTTTGGGTTTCCAGCAGTTGGATTAAAGGTCTTGATATCTCGATGGTTGCAATTCTTGCTGCCGGTGCGATGATGTTACCAGGAATGAATCTGTTCAAATGGTCTGAAGCCGAAAATTATATTGGATGGAGTACTTTTTTGGTAATCGGTGCTGTTACTTCTCTCGGTATGGCTACCGTAAGTACGGGGTTATCGGGATGGGTAGTGGAAAATGTGCTGAGCGGGCTTGGTTCGATGAGTTTGGTTGCAATTACGATTATTATTGGATTGTTCACTGTTTTGATTCATATTCCGATTCCGATCAACCCTGCAATCATCACCGCGATTATGCCGCCGATGATTCTTCTTGCACAGGAAACTGGTGTCAATCCGGCGATTTACGCATTGCCGATTGCATTTACAACTTCTGTTGCATTCATGCTTCCGCTTGATTCCGTTACGCTTGTCACCTATTCGAAAGGGTATTATACAATGCGCGATATGATCTTTCCCGGAGCGATTATCAGTGTCATTTGGGTTGCGGTCATGACAGTCGTTACAGTAACGATTGCGCCGCTTATTGGATTCTGAGTTGTATGCCATTCTTGAAACGTAAAACGGCTGAATCATCAGCCGTTTTTTTTAACTATTTCTGAAATACAAAGTGCGGTTCGCCACGCAGGCGGCAGTACATTTTCCGAAAAATACTCCGTCAGATATACAATTCGATCATCCTTAAACTGAAAGAATGATGTTGCATAAAGCGATAAATCATCAGCATCATTACTGATCAAGGTAACTGTTATTACAGTGTCTACATTTGTGAAGCGAGATTTTATTTCAGTATTCCATTTTCCGGGATATTGTTCATTCGCAGTTTTCCATTCCTCCGGCGTAAAATACTCGTTCGTGTTCGGCCACTCAATGACTGCGGTTTCCGTAAAGTATCTTGTCAGTTTGCTCCAATATTGTGAACCGATATCGTTCCATAGACGGGTCACTGTTTCTATTTTTTCCATGTAGTAATTCAACACCTTTCTTAAAAAAATAGAGAATGAATAACTTGCTTATCTGCGTATATAAATTATAATATATTTAAAGTGATGATTCCAATCGTAAATCAGATATTTGATGACATTCCGCAGTTTGAATTCACGCACTCGCAGCCGACAGATTTATTTTTTCTTCAGTAGATAGTAAATAAAATATGAGAATACAACTCAGTTATAGGTAAGGTTTAGAATTATGAGCAAAGCACTTATCACCGGAGCGAGTTCCGGTATCGGGCGGCAGATTGCGATGATTCTCAGCGAGAGAGGATACGCTCTGATTCTCGTTGCGCGCAGAACTGCACGAATGGAGGAACTGAAACAGCAATTACAGACGGATGTGCGTATTATTACCGCCGATTTGTCAGATCCGCAGTCATGCCTTGATCTGTACGAACAAACCAAACAGGAAGACATAGACGTTCTCGTGAATAACGCGGGGTTTGGTCTGCACGGCGCTTTTGCCGAAACCGACCTGAATACAGAATTGAACATGATCGATTTGAATATTAAGGCGGTGCACATTCTGACGAAGCTTTTTGTGAGAGATTTCATTGCGAAAGATTGTGGCTACATTCTCAATGTGGCTTCCGCCGCCGCATTCATGCCCGGGCCATTTGCGGAAACTTATTATGCCACGAATACACCTGGCAGGTAAATTATTGCCCGATGCGCTCCAATCGAGGATCAGTTATTTTATTCAACACAATCGAAAACAATCAATTTCCGGCAAAGAGGGTTTATGATCAATTCAGCAGTATTCCTGACAAACACATTTTTTTCCAATCCGCTTACGGTGCTGTTTGTTTGCATCGCCGGTCTTGTTGTTGTCGGCTCAATTATTTTACAAATAAAAGTAAAAAAAATGATGAAAAAGGAACAGGAAAGTTATCATGCGTGTGTTCAGCAAAAAACCGGTCAAATACATTCTGATTTGAAAGAAGATTCTTCAGAGAAAAGAAACAGAAGAGAACGACAAGAGGAATCAGAGATTAAAATCCGAATTCCAGGCGGTCCGATTACCGTGTTTGAGCTGCTTGAGGAAACGGAAGAAAACGAAAGATCTTCTTTTTGAAGGAAGTTAGTGCAACGGAGCCAACACGTAAGCAAAATTCAACGTAATCAAAGAATGACGTTTCATGTTAAAAATGAACATGTCTCTTATCAATAACCGCTGACCAGCGGGTTTTTTTTGTGAAATGTGAAAGTTTTTTAAAATAATGTGATTATGGTCACAATGTGACAGAAATGTAATCAGCAATCTGTATGATGATAACATAAGAAGTCTATCGAGATCAAAATTGTCTTTACTAGATGGGGAATAAGATATGGTTTTAGGAGGAAATGAAGACATGAAAACAAGATTTAAAAAAGTCGTTGCAATGACGATAGCGGTATTGATGCTGTTTGCTACAGTACCTGCATCGGTGCTTGCGGCAGACAGTTATACAAGCCTGCAATGGACAGATTTTAATGCAAGCGTGAAATATAACGGGGGGGCAAAGGAAAATATCGTAGCGTTCCATTTTAATCAAACAGGAACCTACGGGGCATTTTGCATTGATCTAAATCATGACGCGCATAAAAATAATAATTACACACCGAAGACGCTTGAAAGTTATTTGACGAACAGCAGCGTTTCTGGAAAGGTCAGAGCGATTGTTAATACTTCGGTTGCTAATAAAAGTTTGTCAGCCGTTTTGTTAAATTTAAATTTGACAAATGATAGTTTTTATTGGACTTGGATCTATTTGACACCTGATGAACAAGCTCAGGTAACTTATGCTGCGGCGCAGGCAGCTATATGGGCAACTGTTTCAGGGAAAACGAATCCCTCGTTTGAATTCGAGGGACAATGGGATGATGCGAATGGATACTGGAATTATCAAAAAGATGAGCTTGCTGAAAATTCAGCATTAATTATCTATAATGCTTATATGTCATCCGTGTGTCCTTCAATATCCGATATTACAAGCGGAAATGTCACAATCACATTGCCGAGCAATGCATCGGTCGGACCTACATTTCCTGCAACGTATACTTTCAGTGTAACGGTAAACGGAGATTATACGGGGGTGCCTATTGTTACAGCGGCAGGTTATACAATTACGAGAACTGATAATACGAACAACGACGGAGTTTTTGATTACAGTATGCTAATCTCATCAGCTCCTACTTCGCCTATTACAATCAATGCAAGTATTAACGGAAGCAGAGCGGACGTTGTGGCACTCGATTGTATGGATAAAAACAGACAAGAACTCGCTACGATGGGGAATGAAACCTATACGGTAAGTAATAGTTTTTCCGTAACAGCAAGCGGATATACGATTGCGACTTCGGCAGCAAACGGAACGATTACACCGAGTCCGA
>CAYUFL010000064.1:0-6706 GCA_964444065.1 uncultured Lachnospiraceae bacterium | reverse complement strand
TTGAGTCATGTCATCCTTGATGATGCATTCCCCTTTATGCGTTGCGCAATAATAGCAGCTTTTGCAATACGCTACTTTTTTATCGATCGCCCAATCCACCGTGATCTGCCAATCCTTCGGTGCCTTTGAAAGAATATAATCCAAAGCTTTTTTGTTGTAACCTGTTTTTCGGTGCGAACCCACCATAATGTACATTTTTTTCATATTCAGTTCTCACTTTGATAAATATTTATAATTATACCATAACATGGAATTAATCGCTTTTTAATTCGCTAAGAATATGATAACTTTGTTGTATACAAAACTTCAATATGCATACGGAGCAATCTATTGAATACAAAATTATATAAAAATTCCTCCAAAAAAATTATCAGCGGTGTTTGCTACGGTATTGCCGAAGCGATTAACATCGATCCGAGTATTGTACGAATCGTAACTGCGGCACTGTGTATCTATTGGCCGGTGCTGGTTTTGGTTTATTTGGTTTTGGCCCTGATTTTGCCTGATAAATCAGTCGTTGTCAATACGCCGCAGCAATCGACATCCGACTCTCGCTCGGAAACGTTTCAGCAAAAAGCAGAACAGCAGTCGCCAACAGCGGCATCATTTTCGCGATCCGGTTCAACCGGCGTTGTATTTTCCATTATTCTGATTTGCAGCGGCATCGGACTTTTTATCACGAGGGTCGTTTTTGATTACGCAATCGGACTTTCCGATTTCATTACCTTTGCGACACTCGGGCTCGGTATTTATCTGATTATCTCTGGAATCGTTGAATCGGACGATCCAAAACTGCAACGCAAAACGAAAATTATCGTCGGCTCGCTTATCATATTGTTCTGTGTTCTATGGATCTTTAATCTATTCGGACTGAATATTTTCTCTGTTAACAATCTGTTCTCTTCGATTGGTTACCTGTGGCCGCTTTTTATTATCGCGATCGGCATCAATGTTCTGATCCCGACACGCAAGGCATCAGCGATTATTTGGCTGACATTGATTGTCATCATATTCTTTTACACTATTTTCCACGGTTCGACGCTGTTCAATCCGTTCAGCCTCATTCATATTTAATCCGATTGCATTCTGAACATTAAAAGCTTCCCTGCGACGGGAAGCTTTTTCTTATTTCGTAATACTTTTTACTTTTTCCCAGAAATGCTTCGTTTTCTCATGACTGTCTTTCGGTGCCATCTGATCGAATTCTCTGAGTGCAGATTTCTGTTTATCGTTCAGTTTTTTCGGAACTTCGATATTAACGGTCACATATTGACTGCCTTTACCGAATCCTCCGAGATTCTGAATCCCTTTGCCTTTGATTTTAAAGGTTGTACCGGATTGCGTTCCTTCCGGTATTTTGAGTTTCACAGTACCTTCCAATGTCGGCACCCTCATTTCGTCACCCAAGGCTAATTGCGCAAACGTTACAGGCACATCAAGATAGACATCTGCTCCTTCTCTGCGGTAAAGTTCGTGCGCTTTCACGTTAAGATAGACGTATACATCACCGTTCCTGCCGCCTTTCAAGCCCGCATTGCCTTCTCCCCGAAGAGGAAGAACCGAGCCTGTATCAACGCCTGCCGGAATCTTGATGGTAATCTGTCTGGAAACATTTTCGAAACCGCTGCCGTGACATTTTTCGCAGGGCGTATCGATAATCGTTCCTTCACCGTGACATTTATCGCACACTTTGACTGATTGCATCATGCCAAGGATGCTCTTCTGCGTAACGCGAACCTGTCCGCTTCCTCCGCATTGATCGCAAGTCCGAACATTGCTGCCCGGTTTTGCTCCCGTACCGCCGCATTCGCCGCATTTTTCGCGTCTGGTCATTTTGATCACTTTTTCGCATCCAAACGCAGCTTCTTCAAACGATATATTCAGATTGACACGCAGATCACTGCCTTTTTGAGGTCCGTTGTTTGCATGTTGAGAGAAACCGCCTCCGCCACCGCCGAACATATTAAAGATATCACCGAAAATATCGCCAAAATCTCCATTTCCGAATCCGCCGCCGAAACCGCCTCCAAAACCGCCTCCGCTCATATTCGGATCAACGCCTGCATGACCGTATTGGTCATAGCGCGCGCGTTTATCTGCATCGCTCAAAATTTCATAAGCTTCGCTGACTTCTTTGAATTTTTCTTCTGAATCCTTGTCACCCTGATTCGTATCCGGGTGATATTTCATTGCCATTTTTCGGTATGCTTTTTTGATATCCTCATCGGTGGCACTCTTGCTGATTCCAAGTACCTCGTAGTAATCTCTTTTGCTCATTGGTTCTCCTTCAACCGGACAGATTCCGATCGGATTCTTTATCTGATAATTGCACAAAGACGGTTTAACAACCGTCCTTGTGCTCTATTTTGCTTCGTGGTGCATGATTCTTTGTTTGATTTTGAATCTGCTTATTTGTCGTCGTCATCCACAACTTCGTAATCCGCATCTACGACGTTATCGTCGTTCGAGGTTGTGCTTTCCCCTGCTGACTGGTAATTCTGTTCTCCGCCTTCCGCCGCGCCCTCTGTCTGTTGGTACATTTTCTGCGCGATCGGATAAAATGTTTCGCTTACCTTTTCGGTTGCGACACGGATGGCTTCGATATCCGTTCCGTTCATTTTTTCTTTCAAGTCTGCGATTACTGCTTCCACAGCAGCTTTTTCATCCGCAGTCACTTTGTCTCCAAGATCTTTCAGTGATTTTTCTGTCTGATAAACCGCTGTATCCGCATTGTTTTTCACAGTGATTTCTTCTTCTTTTTTCATGTCCTCTTCCGCGAATCGTTCTGCGTCTTTTACCGCATTTTCGATATCATCTTTGGACATGTTCGTCGAAGACTGAATCACAACATTCTGAACATTGTTCGTTCCCAAATCTTTCGCTGAAACATTCACAATCCCGTTTGCGTCGATATCGAATGTTACTTCAATCTGCGGCACCCCTCTCGGAGCCATCGGGATTCCTGTCAGTTGGAAACGTCCGAGTGTTTTGTTGTCAGATGCCATTTTTCGTTCGCCCTGAAGGACGTGAATATCAACTGCGGTTTGACTGTCTGCTGCGGTTGAAAAAATCTGGCTCTTCTTGGTCGGTATGGTTGTATTGCGGTCGATGAGTCTTGTGAATACTCCGCCGAGTGTTTCAATCCCGAGAGAAAGAGGCGTAACATCCAAAAGCAGAACATCTTTTACGTCGCCTGCCAATACACCGCCCTGAATTGCGGCACCGATTGCTACGCATTCATCCGGATTAATTCCTTTGAATGCTTCTTTTCCCGTTAATTTTTTTACATGTTCCTGTACTGCCGGCATTCTGGTTGATCCGCCGACAAGAATGATTTTGTCAATTTGCGAAGCACTCAGCCCCGAATCTTTAATCGCACTTTGCACGGGAATCGTCGTTTTTTCGATCAGATCGGATACCAAATCTTCAAATTTCGCTCTCGTAACCGTCAGATCAAGATGCTTCGGACCTTCCGCAGTTGCTGTAATAAACGGCAGATTCACATTGGATGTCGTCGTCGAAGAAAGTTCGATTTTTGTCTTTTCTGCTGCTTCCTTCAGTCGCTGCACTGCCATTTTATCCGAAGAAAGATCAATGCCGGAATCTTTTTTAAATTCCGTTATGAAATAGTTCATCAGTCTCTGGTCGAAGTCATCACCGCCGAGACGGTTGTTTCCGTTGGTCGCCAACACTTCGAATACACCATCGCCGAGTTCAAGGATGGATACGTCGAAAGTACCGCCGCCGAGATCGATTACCATAATCTTCTGGCTGCCTTCTTTGTCAAGACCGTAAGCAAGTGCTGCCGCAGTCGGTTCATTGATGATTCTCATCACTTCGAGCCCTGCGATTTTACCTGCATCCTTCGTCGCCTGTCTTTGGCTGTCCGAGAAATAAGCCGGTACGGTAATAACCGCTTTTGTTACAGTTTCGCCGAGATATGCTTCCGCGTCTTTTTTCAGTTTCTGAAGGATCATCGCAGATATTTCCTGCGGGCTATATTCTTTGTCATCAATTTTTACTTTGAAATTGGAGCCCATTTCCCTTTTAATTGAGCTGATGGTTCTGTCGGGATTTGTGATCGACTGTCTTTTTGCAACCTGTCCGACAAGACGTTCTCCGTCTTTCGTAAATGCGACAACCGAAGGGGTTGTTCTTGCACCTTCCGAGTTTGGAATTACGACGGTTTCACCGCCTTCCATAACTGCTACACATGAATTGGTGGTACCAAGGTCTATCCCTATGATTTTTTCTTTTCCCATAATATTGATTCCTCCTGATTGAATCTATCTTTTATTTACTTTAACCATTGAAGGTCGGATCACTTTATCCTTAAATTGGTAACCGGTCTGGAGTTCTTCCACAATCAGATCATCTCCCTGTTCCGGATCGTTTTCTGTCATGACCGCATAATGTTTGTTTGGGTCAAAGGGTTCTCCTACAGTAGGAATGACGGTTAGTCCTTCCTCGCTCAGCAGTTCATCAAGCTGTTTTGCAACCATTTTGATGCCCTGATAAAACGGGGTATCGTTTTGCGGGTCACTTTTGATTGCTCTGTCAAAATTATCCATAACTCCAATGAGCTTTGACATCAGTCCCGACACTGCATAGGATGATATTTCATATTTTTCTTTTACAGCACGTTTTCTGAAATTGTCGAAATCGGCATGCAGCCTCAGATGCGTTTCTTTCAAATCATCCAGCTCTTTTTTTAACTGTACTGCTTCATCAGTCATCTCCGATGTTTTCTGCGCACTTTCTTCAGCGGCAGTTACAATATCCTCTTCATTGATATCCAATGGTTCCTCCATCCGTTCACCGTCTTTCTGCTTTGCTTTCTTTTGTTCCTTGCCCATTATTCATGTCCTCCGATGCTGCTAGATATATGGTTGGTCAATTCTTTGGCCAGCGCATTCAGCGCAGACACGCAGTAATCATAATTCATTCTTGTCGGTCCCAAAATTCCGATTGTACCGATTGGATTGCCGTTGAGTCGATACGTTGCTGTCAGTATGGAACAATCGTTCATTTCTTCCATCTCATTTTCAGCACCGATTCTGATATTGACAGTATCGTCGAGCGCATTCTGCAAAAGCAATGACAGCATATCCTGCTTGTGCAGTGCATCCAGCAATTGCCTTGCTTTATTCATATTCTGGAATTCCGGATAATTGAATATCTCCGTCAGTCCGGTTGCATACATTTTTTCGTTTAAGTCCTGATTCAATACGTATTTGATTGCAGGAACGACTTCGGCGAGTATTTTCTGTTCTCCGGAATCGAGGCTTTCCACTTTTTCCCCGAACCCCGATACCGTCATTTCTGTTTCGATATCTTTGATACACAGGTTCAAAAAATTAGTAATCTTCTCAAGCTGCGCGGAGGTTGCCTTACCCGCAAGTTTCAGCTCTGCATTTTTGACGATTCCCTGTTTGGTAATCAGCACAAGCAGCACGCGTTCGTTTTCGATATGAATCAACCGAACATCCTTGATGTTTAGAGATGCAATGCCGGGAACCATCACCAATGATGTATAGTTCGTTATTTTTGTGAGGATTTCGGATGTTTTGCGAACAGCTGCATTCAATTCTCCCCAATATTCTCTGTACTGTTTGCGTACCTGTTCCGTAATCTCATCGTCCAAATCGAATACATGCATAAACTGATCAACATACATGCGATAGGCTTTGTCCGAAGGGATTCTGCCCGCTGAAGCATGAGGCTGAATTAAATAACCCATTTCTTCCAAGTCGGACATTTCATTTCGAATCGTTGCAGATGAGATTCCGAGATTGTATTTCTTCTCGATCGTACGCGACCCAACCGGTTCCCCGGAATTGATATAGTCCTTGATAATGGAATATAAAATTTCGTATTTCCGTTCTTTGTTCTGCATGGCATTCGCCTCCGTTGGGTACAGAGTGGTTTTCTCTGTTGTTAGCACTCTAGTTAAATGAGTGCTAACATTACTATAAAAATATCACTAAAGACGTAATTTGTCAAGAGAAACAGATCAAAATCATTCCATTTCAAAGAAATTCTCTCATTACACGGTTCGCGTAATCCAGCCCTTTTTCTGTCAGACTGAGACTGTGTGTCTTTAGCGCAAGCAACCCTTCCGATATTAATTTTTCTGTTTTATTATGATAACACAACATGAAATCTTCATGAAAAATTTGTTTAAATTCGATTAAATCAAGCCCCTGCGTTTTTCTCAAACCAAGAATGATAAAATCAGACCGCAATTCTTCGTTGTCAAGTATGTGCAAGCCGTTTCGGATATCTGTTTGCGCGAGAATATCTGTTATGTAGGTCTTAAAATCTTTGCTGTTGGCAAAGCGTTTCCCGCCGACAAACGAGTGTGCATTCATTCCAAACCCAAGATATTCTTCCATTTCCCAACAATACAGATTATGCCTGCATTCCAATCCTGCTTTTGCAAAATTCGATATTTCGTATTGTCCGTATCCGCTTGTTTTTAAGTGATCACATGCGTAATGATACATCTTGCGATCTGTTTCGTCTGTAATAAAATCACAATCTGCATAACTTTTATAAAACGGGGTACCTTCCTCGACGATCAGCGAATATGCCGATATGTGTTCAGGCGCAAGCGCAATTGTCTGATCCAAAGTTTGTGTCCAATCAGAGTAGGTCTGTTGCGGCAGCGCAAACATTAAATCCAGATTCAGGTTCCGAAAACCTG
>CAYUFL010000063.1:6613-6819 GCA_964444065.1 uncultured Lachnospiraceae bacterium | reverse complement strand
GCTGAAAATGACGCTGATAAATTCGGTGGTTTTATTTTCGGTTCTGATTTTTATTTCAATATTCGTTTATATCAACGTCACTTACAACACGATCACCAATACCGACAAAGAACTGATTGATGCCGCTTATCAGCTGAAACGATTTTTACCGCTGCTGGAACAAACGGCCGCAAAACCGGATATGGCTCAACTGCAGGAAGAATATG
>CAYUFL010000063.1:0-6603 GCA_964444065.1 uncultured Lachnospiraceae bacterium | reverse complement strand
CCGCTTCGTGAAATCCGCGATACTGTTTTTCAAACGGATACACAGGCCGAGAAACAAATCACCCAGTCTGACGGCACATATTACATTCATCTGTATAATTACGGCGATATGAATGTGCGTATCTGCACCGCAGTCACTTCGGATGATAACGGAAATATGTGCATCATTCAGACGCTGAGCAATATGAACGACAAAAACAACATGGCCGACAGACTTCTGCGAACCTTGCTGTTATCCGGATTGATCGGTTTTACCCTTTCTTTTGTCAGCGGTTACTTCATTGCGGGAAAAGCGATCATCCCGATCCAGGAAAATATGCTGCGCCAGAAAGAATTCATTGCAGATGCCTCGCATGAACTGCGAACGCCCGTAACGATCATCCGGACCAACCTCGATGTTGTGAAGGATGCGCAGGAAGAGAGCGTGTCATCTCAGATGAATTGGATCGATAACGCTTATGACGAAACCGAACGGATGGAGAAATTGATTGCTGATCTGTTGTTTCTGGCGAAGGCCGATCTGAATCAGCAGGATATGCAGCACAACGATATCGATCTGAACCGCGCATGCAAAAACATAACGGACAAGCTGCTTCCTGCCGCCGCAGAAAAATCAATCCGCATGCAATTTACGCCGAGCAGCGAACCCGCTGTCATTTCCGGCGATGAGAATAAAATCAATCAGATGATTGTCAATATTATCGACAATGCAATACACTACAGTTCCCAAAACGGAGTTGTGATAATCTCGGTGCAAAAAAACAAAAACGATGCATACATCACCGTAAAAGACAACGGCATCGGCATTCCGAAAGAAGAGCTTGACAATATATTCACACGGTTTTACCGCACAGACAAAGCGCGCGCCCGGCGCGCCGGAGGTACCGGACTGGGTCTGTCGATCGCCAAATGGGTGGTTCAGGCACATAAGGGCGAAATCAGCGCAACCAGCGAGAAAGCGGCGGGCACCACCATTACCATTCGACTGCCATTAAAAGAAGGAGACAAGCAATGAACTTACTCGAAGGACTTAATGAAATGCAACAGACAGCGGTACAAAAAACAAACGGACCGCTATTGATTTTGGCGGGAGCCGGAAGCGGCAAAACGCGCACAATCATTCACCGCATTGCTTATATCCTGCAAAACACAGGAACAAAACCGTATCGTATTCTCGCGCTTACTTTTACAAATAAAGCCGCAGAAGAAATGAAAGAGCGTATCCGCGCGTTCGGTATTCCCGAAATCGACGAAATGTGGATGGGCACGTTCCATTCCATCTGTGCAAGAATCCTGCGCCATGATGCCGATAAGATCGGCTTTAACCGCAATTTTACCATTTACGACGAGCAGGACACGAAAGCACTCGTAACAAAATGCATGGAAGAACTTGATCTTAACAACCGTGACATGAGCGCTGCTGTGGTAAAAGATATCATTTCGAAAGCAAAAGACAATGCACTCTCTCCCGATGATTTTGCTTCGATTTACGAGGATAATTTCCGCTATGAGACAGCGGGCAAAATTTATCGCCTCTATCAGAAAAAACTCAAAGAAAACAATGCCATGGATTTTGACGATCTGCTCTTCCATACGCTGACATTGCTGCGGGAACACGAAGATGTGCTGGAATATTACCAGAACCGGTTTGAATATATTCTCATAGACGAATATCAGGACACCAACCATCTGCAATACGAAATCACGAATATGATCGCGCAGAAAAACAAAAATATCTGCGTCTGCGGAGACGATGACCAAAGCATTTACGGATGGAGAGGCGCAGATATCCGCAATATCCTTGAATTTGAAAAAGACTATCCCGATGCGTCGGTGGTTCGTCTGGAACAGAACTACCGCAGCACGGATGTGATATTGAAAGCCGCAAACGAAGTCATCTCAAACAATACCGCCCGCAAAGGAAAAAATCTGTGGACAAACCAAACAGGCGGAGACAAAATCAATCTCATTCAGTCTTCGCGAGATTTGGACGAAGCGGATCTGATTTCCAGGGAAATCGTCGCCCTCCACGACAGCGGTGTGAAATACGGCGAAATTGCCATGCTGTACCGCATCAATGCGCAATCCCGTATTTTGGAAGAAAGTCTGCTCCGACGCGCCATTCCATACCAGATCGTCGGCGGAACGAGATTCTATGATCGAATGGAAGTCAAAGACATCCTCGCTTATCTGAAGCTGTCGGTCAACCGTGTGGACAGCATTGCGTTCGCCCGTGCCGTAAGTGCGCCAAAGCGGGGCATCGGCGCGGCATCGTTTGACAAACTGGCGGAATACGCCGAATTCAAAGGCATCGATCTGGTGGAAGCGTGCCTGCAGGCGCAGCACATCCCCACACTGTCTGCCTCCGCGAAACTGAAATTGACCGCGTTCGGCATTTTTGTTCAGGAACTGTACGAAGTCAGCCGGAACGAAACCCTGCATGAGGCGGTGGAAAAAGCCGTCAAAGGAAGCGGATATCTGGAAATGCTGCAGGACGGAAAACTGGAAAACAAGGAAAGCCGCATTGAAAATCTGCACGAATTGATCAACGCCGCGGAAGAATTCGAAGATACCAGCGATGATACTTCTCTGGAAGCGTTTCTGGAAAATGCGGCACTGATCGCAGGTGCCGACGTCATGAACAGAGAAGAAGGACAAGTGCTGCTGATGACGGTGCACAATTCGAAAGGACTTGAATTCCGTGTTGTTTTCGTCCCGGGACTCGAAGAAGGCATCTTCCCTCTGCCGAAAGCAATCGAAAATCCGAACGAGCTGGAAGAGGAACGCAGACTCTGCTATGTCGCCATCACGCGGGCAAAGGAAAAACTGTATCTGTCTTTCGCACAATACCGCAAGGTATTCGGATCGGGAGAATACAGACTGCCTTCGCGATTTTTGAAGGAAATCCCGCAGGAGCTGATCAAAATGCACACCGAAATATCGAATGCGCAGGCTTACCAGCAGAAATCCGCGCCGAGCAAGCCGGGCAGCGCGATGCCGAGCGCCCACAAAGAAATCACAAAAGACAAATCCGCAACCGAACAGTTTTGCGCGGGAGACAAAATTTCGCATCCCGCATGGGGAGAAGGTACCATCGTATCGACAGAGAACTCCGGTGACGACGCCATCATTACGGCGGCATTCGCGGGACTTGGAATCAAGAAGTTTGTCTTGGGATACGCGAAGATCAAAAAAGTCTGAAAGAACATCAAAAACGATATCAAAAAAGCAAATACGCTATTTCGTATTTGCTTTTTTTTGTTGTTGAAAAATGAGTTTACGAACAGTAATGGCTGAGCTTTTCCGCCATATCCGTCTGTTCCCAAGGCAGGTTCAGGTCATTTCTGCCGAAATGTCCGTATGCCGCGGTCTGACGATAGATCGGGCGTCTCAGGTCAAGATGTGCGATGATCGCATCGGGACGCAGATCGAAGTTTTCTTTGATGATATTCACGATGGACGCATCATCGAGTTTGCCCGTGCCGTAAGTATCCACATAAATGCTCAGCGGATTTGCCACGCCGATGGCGTAAGAAACCTCGATTTCGCATTTTCGGGCAAGTCCTGCGGCAACGATATTTTTCGCGATATAGCGTGCCATATAGCATGCGGAGCGGTCTACTTTTGTCGGATCCTTTCCGGAAAACGCGCCGCCGCCGTGACGGGCATATCCGCCGTAGGTATCGACGATGATCTTTCTTCCCGTCAGTCCGGAGTCTCCGTTGGGTCCGCCGATGACGAAGCGTCCCGTCGGATTGATGTAATATTTCGTCTGCGCGTCGATCATTTCCGCAGGTATCACGGGCAGAATTACTTCGCGCATGATATCATTTTTCAGCGTTTCGTACTCGACATCGGGGTTATGCTGCGTGGAAATAACGATGGTGTCGATGCGCACGGGTTTATCGTCTTCGTACTCAACGGTCACCTGTGTTTTCCCGTCGGGACGGACATAGGGCAGCACTTTGTTCTTGCGTACTTCGGTCAGTCTGCGCGCCAATCTGTGCGCATAGACAATCGGGTACGGCATGAGTTCTTCCGTTTCGTCGCAGGCAAAGCCGAACATCAGTCCCTGATCGCCCGCGCCTGTCGCGAAATCGTTCTGTCCGGATTCTTTTGCTTCGTATGATTTATCCACGCCGAGTGCGATATCGGAAGACTGTTCGTTGATTGCGGTAATGACGCCGCAGGTATCGCCGTCGAAGCCGAATTTCGCGCGGGTATAGCCGATTTCGTTAATAGTTTTACGGACGAGTTTCTGAATATCCACATAGCAATTGGTGGTGATTTCGCCCATCACGAGAACGAGCCCTGTGGTCGTTGCCGTTTCGCAGGCTACTCTGGCATTGGGATCGTGCGAAAGGATTTCGTCCAAAACGGCGTCGCTGATCTGATCGCACATTTTGTCGGGATGCCCTTCGGTCACGGATTCCGATGTGAAAAAATGTTTCATACTCTACCTCCTGATATAACACCCCGGAATCGGAACATTGCAATAAAAAAACCTCAAACATGAGGTCGCGATGTTATCCTCATCATCCAGAATCGCTTCTGTAGGTCGTAGCACCGTGCCATACGTTTCGCATGGTCGGTTGCCGGGCTTCATCGTGCCTAGTCACTCAGCCGCTCTTAATAAGGGTGTTTATGAAATTACTGGTATTGTATCACAAAATGATTGCCAATACAATATCTCTCTGTTTTTCTTATCGGATGGTTGGGGGATTTTGTTAGGGATGATGGTTTTGTAAGCGTGTTTTGCGGTTTTGTGCAGGCGTGATATTTTGAAAACGGGTGAAGTATGGTGGTTGATTACAAGTGTATGTTTTTGTACGAAAATGGGACGTATTCAATTGACGGGTGGTGGGGATTGGATTATAATGGATTTGTTGAAAAAAATCTTGATCCCACTCAAAAACAACTTGGTGATAGGAGTTTGACATGAACAAAGAAAAAATCCTCCAATTTATATCTATATCATCTGAAGAAGAAATACTTTTATATTTCAATAACTATCTCCAAGAAATATATTCGTTCGACAGCATAAAGAATGAAATATCTTTTTTGTATAATCTTGGATTGTTTTTTTCTGACCTATACCCAGTAGATAATAAAATCGTTTTTAGAAATGAGGATAAGTATTATAATGCACCTTTCTGTTATTTAAAGGCAATTCAATTATACGAGACCAATAAATTGGAATTAGACATTGATTTAGCTTTTATCAATCAAATAATCAGGCGTTGCTATGTTAATTTAGGAAATGAATATAACAATCAATTCAGAACTATCGATGCCCTGAGATATTTTCGGAAAGCATTGGCTATTGACAACTTTTTTGATATGGCAATAGGGAATTTTGCGCATTGTATTGAAAAACATCCTGTGTTTTTTGAGTTCAATGAGTCCGATAAAATATTTAATTTGCTGCTCGGGTTGTATGATGACATTCATATTGATGAATTGGATTCCAGTCAAAAATTCTTTTCAGAGAAAAAAATACATTACAATTCATTATGGAATTCTTATATACAATCAATTAATTCTGGATATTGTACAGATAACGTCCTTTCAGAGATTACCGTTGAGGATTATGTAGGATGGAGTGTTAAAAATACTTTAGTTTTGAATCCTGTTAATGATCTTGGAGATTATGTTGAAGCACAAAATGATATGGATTTTAATTATATTGTATTAAAATTGGAACTTACTAATGATAACGAGAAATCTTTATTGAAACATATGTATGATCTTTTTATCCATTTACGGAAAAAGATATATTTGCATAAGGACATAAACAATGAAGAAAATATTTTTGAAATCGCACTTGCCTTTAATTCGTTGTATTCTTTCTTTGATAAAATTGCCTTTTGGTTATACAAATATTTCAAATTAGATTTCAAAGACGAAAACCAAGTAAATATACTTTCTATTTGGAAACAAAAGACTAACTTGAACGTACCTTTGTTAGCTTATAAAAATCAATATCTATATAATATCTACTGGCTTAGAAAAGAATATCGTCAATCTAAACAAGATGATTTAGAGATCAATCAACTTTTTTCGCCTGAGGCTCAAAATTATAGTAATCTTCGAAATATTTTAGAACATAGAGGCTATAGTTTCGATTCAAAAGATGAAGAATACATAGCTCCATATGATTTATTGTCTAAAACATTAAGATTAGCTTTTGTTGTTAGAAATTTAATTCTGTCAATTATTTTTATGGTTGACGTGGAAAATAAATTAATCGAGGATGGCAAGAGAGATTTAAATTTAGCATTCATTCAGTATGAGGGTTTTTAATATCATTTAAGGCTTGAAATATATTTTATAACTAGATACTATTTTACTTTCACTGTTCCATGACAAAAGCGGAGAATTTCTCTCCGCTTTACTATTTCTTATAATGTATTTACCCATCGAATTAAATATAATTCAGTCTTCACTCGGCTCATACTTCTTCTCTGCATGTTGCCGAAATACCGCTGAAAATCATCATGTCATAGATTGCTGAATATATCAAATAGTATTGACTTGCCTATGATACTGTTGTACAATATGTTGTACATAGAAAGTAGGTGAATGCCATGCCATCAACGGTAAG
>CAYUFL010000062.1:0-7160 GCA_964444065.1 uncultured Lachnospiraceae bacterium | reverse complement strand
AACCGAGGTCGGCGTGAACTTCCTCGGAGGTTACTCTGCATTGGTGCAAAAAGGTATCACAAAAAGCGAGGAGATGTTTCTCCGTTCCATTCCTCATGCATTAAAACTGACGAATCGCGTTTGCTGCAGCGTGAATGTCGGCAGCACAAAAACAGGAATCAATTTGGATGCGGTGAAAATAATGGGTTCTATTATTAAACAAACCGCATTCGAGACAAAAGATAATAATTCAATCGGTTGTGCAAAACTTGTGGTTTTTGCAAATGCGGTGGAAGACAATCCGTTTATGGCGGGAGCCTTTCATGGCGTGGGTGAGGGAGAGGCTGTTATTAATGTAGGGGTAAGCGGACCGGGTACGGTAAAAGCTGCACTTGAGAAATTAAAAGGAAACAGAATTGATGAAATCAGCGAAGTGATCAAAAAAACCGCATTTAAGATTACACGTGCAGGTCAATTGGTAGGAAACGAGGCATCCAGACGGTTGGGTGTACCGTTTGGTATTTTGGATTTATCTCTTGCTCCAACCCCGGAAATCGGCGACAGTGTTGCACTGATCTTGGAAGAAATGGGTTTGGAAAAATGCGGGGCACATGGTACTACGGCGGCATTGGCTCTTTTAACGGATGCCGTAAAAAAAGGTGGTATCATGGCTTCTTCTCATGTTGGGGGGTTGAGCGGTGCTTTTATTCCTGTCAGTGAAGACTCCGGAATGATCGATGCAGTGAAATGCGGTGCATTGACTTTTGATAAATTAGAAGCGATGACAAGTGTTTGTTCGGTTGGTCTTGATATGATTGCAATTCCCGGAGATACCCCGGATACAACTATCAGTGCAATTATTGCGGATGAAGCGTCTATTGGTGTCATTAATAACAAAACGACTGCGGTAAGGGTAATTCCTGTTTACGGCAAGTCTGTCGGTGATTTTGTCGAATTTGGTGGTTTATTGGGTATGGCTCCGGTTATGCAATTAAATCAGTTTTCGAGTGCTGACTTTATTAATCGCGGAGGACGGATTCCGGCTCCTGTACATTCATTTAAAAATTAAGGTGAATCATGATGCGTGCCAAAGTTACAGTTGATTTAAATAAAATAAAGCAGAATTCAGCTATTATACAGCATAACTGCAACCAATTCGGCGTCTCAATTGCCGCCGTTACAAAAATGCACAGTGCCTCAGAGCCGATATGTGCAGCTTTAATTGATTCCGGTATTGGAATGATAGCTGATTCGAGAATAGAGAATCTCGCGCAAATTGAGCATCTGAACTGCGAGAAATGGCTATTGAGACTACCTGCATTGAGCATTTGTGAGGATGTTGTCAAATATTCCGATGTATCAATGAACAGTGAAACATGCATAATAGATCAATTGAATTTGTATGCATTAAAACACGCAAAAACACATAATGTGATATTAATGTGGGATTTAGGCGATCTGCGCGAAGGATATTTTGATCGCAAAGAGTTATCAGCAACAGTCCAACACGTCCAATCACTTTCAAATATTCGTCTTTATGGAATCGGAACAAATCTGTCTTGCTATGGCGGTATTATGCCAACCATGGAAAATCTTCAACAGCTTGCAGAAATTGGAAAATCGATCGAAAATGATGTTGGTTTTCCATTGCAGTATATTTCAGGCGGAAACAGTACAAGTTATACACTGATCCATGATGGCATATTTCCAAAAGGTGTTAATCATATTCGAATCGGAGATACATTTTATTTCGGCAGAGACATGTCAAGACGTACCTATATCGAAGGAATGCAACACGATTGTTTTGTTTTGAGTTGCGAAATAATTGAGATTAAGGAAAAGCCTTCAGTACCGATCGGGGTGCAAGGGTACGCGGCGTTGAATACGAAGCCGATGTTCGAGAATAAAGGAATCCGCAAAAGAGCAATTTGCTCTGTCGGGAAGCAGGATATTGATTTGGACATGATCCCGCGTGATCCGCAGATGTGTATTCTGGGTGCCAGCAGTGACCATTTATTGATCGATATTACGGACTGTGATACAAAGTATCACATCGGCGATATTGTTTGTTTCAATATGCTGTATACTGCGACAATGCGTGCATTTACAAGCAAGTATATCGACAAGGAGTTTATTGGTTGATGGAATGCTATTTTGATAATGCTGCAACCACAATACCGCACCGACAGGTAGCGGATTATTTATATGAAGCGATGCTTAAAAACTACGCCAATCCCTCATCACTTCACAAAAAAGCATTGGAAGCTAAAAAAATCATCGATTACGCCACATATCAAATGCTTCAGGTGCTTAATCTGACAGGCAGAAAAGCCATTTATACCTCAGGTGCAACGGAATCTGCAAATTTAGCGATTAAAGGTACCCTCGAAAAATATGATGATTTGTCTAAAAATCACATTATTACAACGCGAATCGAACATCCTTGTGTAAGCGAGGTTTTTGAATACTATGAGAGCAAAGGTGTATCTGTATCCTATGTTCCTGTGGATCAATTCGGGCAAATCGATGGTGATTCTTTGCTAAGTGCTATTCGTCCGAATACGAGACTGATCAGCTTAATTTGGGTCAATAACGAATTTGGAGCAGTTCAGCCACTGTCGAATCTGATCTCGAAAATCAGGGCAGTTAGTTCCGGCATTCTGATTCATATTGATGCTGTACAGGGTTACGGGAAAATTTGGGATGATTTATCGGACGCCGATATGATCAGCATCAGTGCACATAAATTTCACGGTCCCAAAGGTATCGGGGCACTAATCATCAAAAAAAATATAACATTATTTCCTCAGATGCTTGGTGGGGGACAACAGGAAAATTTCAGAAGCGGTACGATAAATGCGCCAATGATCGGAGCGATGGGCAAAGCCTGTGAGATGATTTCATTTGATGTAATCGAACACATTAAGCGATTACAGACATACTTGTTTCAAAATTTATGTAACAAATATGGGGAGGAACTGTTCAATACGAAACCGTTAATGGGCAATTATGCTCCTCATATTTTGAATATTTCCTTTCCAGGGTTGAAAGGTGAGGTGATATTACATATGTTGGAAGAAGATGGTATTTATCTTTCTACAGCATCTGCATGCTCTTCGCATAAACAGAACAAAAATTCGGTATTAAAACAAATCGGACGTACCGCAAAAGATATTGACGGTACCATTCGAATCAGTTTGTCTGAATATAATACAAAAGAAGAAATCGACTATTTTATCGAAAAACTTTCCGTTATTACAGAAAAACTTTCCCGATTTAAAAAGGGGTAATTATGCAGAAATTGATTATGGTGAAATACGGTGAAATAGCACTGAAAAAGCAAAACAGATCTTATTTTATCAATGCACTTGTTAAAAACATAAAAAATGCAATCCATGAGTTTCCCAATATTAAATGCGTGCAAATACAAGGACGTATTGTTGTGGAAAATATTGCACTGGATGAGGAAGAAATTGTTCTCCAAAAGCTGAAGAAAGTGTTTGGTATTGTCGCATTAACCCGTGCATATGAGGTTGAAGCAGATATGGAAATCATTAAAGACACCGCTTTGATGATTATGAAAAACAAGCACAATATAACATTTAAAGTTGAAGCAAGAAGAAGCGATAAAAATTTTGTAATGACATCGCCGCAAATATCGAAAGCCGTCGGTGCGCATGTGCTTGTAAATACTGAAGATATCACAGTCGATGTGCATCAACCGGATATTACATTGAATGTGGAAATCAGAAAAAACGCCTATATTTACTATGAAAATATCCCATGTGAAGCAGGTATGCCAACAGGTGTCAGCGGAAAAGGATGCCTCTTGCTTTCCGGCGGAATTGACAGCCCGGTTGCAGGTTACATGATTGCCAGAAGAGGAATGAAGATAGAGGCATGTCATTTTCACTCTTATCCGTATACCAGCATGGAAGCGAAAGAGAAAGTGATTAGTATTGGAGAAAAACTGAGAGATTACAATCAGGGAATTAAAATCCATAGCATTTCACTTACGAAAATCCAAGAAGCTATTTTACTCAAATGCGATGATAGCTATTTGACTGTCATACTACGTCGCTTCATGTTTCGCTGTGCGGAGCGTCTTTCCCTGCAACTGGGATTACAAGCATTGATAACAGGTGAAAGTTTGGGGCAAGTTGCATCGCAGACAATCGAAAGTATAACTTGCACGAATGCATCTGTCAGTATGCCGATTATCAGACCATTGATTGGGATGGATAAGAATGAAATTGTAAAACATGCAATTCATATTGATACATATGATACATCAATTCTGCCGTTTGAAGATTGTTGCACGATTTTTTTGCCAAAACACCCTCAAATTAAGCCAACATTAGAAAAGGTATTATTACAAGAATCCAAATTGGATATAGAGCGACTGATTGAAGAAGCTATGAATACACTCGAAACGATTAGAATTTAAGGAGACGAATATGAAGCTTACATTTTTAGGAGCCGCAGAAACAGTAACCGGATCATGTTATTTATTGAGTGCCGGAGAAACGAATATATTGATTGATTGCGGAATGTTTCAGGGATCAGCTGAATTGAGTCAATTAAACTATGATGATTTTGCATTTGATGTTAAATCCTTAAAGTATATGATTTTAACACACGCACATATGGATCACAGCGGAAGAATACCAAAACTTGTTAAAGACGGATTTGAAGGTGAAATATATTGTACAAAAGCAACCCGCGATCTGTGTGAAATTATGTTACAAGACAGCGCACATATTCAGGAAATGGAAGCAGAATACGATAGTCGGAAAAACCGAAGAAAAGGAATGCGCGATATCGAGCCTCTTTACGATATGAAAAATGCAACCGATTCAATGAAGTATTTTCTACCGATTAAATATGATAATAAAATAAAACTAAATGAAAATATATCATTTTGCATCAGAGACGCAGGGCATATGTTGGGCAGCGGAATATTGGAAATATGGGTTAATGAAAACGGAAAAGAAGAAAAAATTGTTTTTTCGGGAGATTTGGGTAATTTACAACAGCCATTGTTGCAAGATCCGACGATTATTCATGATACTGATTACCTTGTGATGGAATCAACTTACGGCAATCGAAATCACGAGATAAAAAAGAGCTATAATGATAATTTTTTAAAAATTATCCTCGAAACAGCTGAAAAAGGCGGTACTTTGGTGATTCCGTCGTTTGCTATCGGCAGAACACAAGAAATTCTGTATGATCTGAATAGCTATAAAGAAAATAAAATGTTAGGTAAATTTAACGATATTAAAGTGATATTAGACAGTCCTCTGGCGATTAAAGCAACGGAAATATTTAAAAAATATTATTATATGCTTGATCAAGAAACGCAGGATTTGGTTAACCGCGGCGATGATCCGCTTGTTTTTGAAAATTTGAGCTACTCACTGACAGCGGAAGAGTCCAAAGCAATTAATTTTGACGACGACGTTAAGATCATTATTTCAGCCAGTGGGATGTGCGAAGCCGGCAGAATCCGTCATCATTTAAAACATAATATCTTCAAAGAAAACAGCACAATTCTTTTTGTCGGCTATCAAGCAGAGGGCAGCTTAGGCAGAATGATATTGGACGGGATGAAAAACATCAAATTGTTCGGGGAACAGATTGCGGTGAAAGCACGAATCGAATCACTTGATTATTATTCAGGGCATGCTGATCATGACGGTTTGATCCGTTGGGTAAAAAGCTATGCAGTAAAACCAAAGAAAATCATTTTAACGCACGGTGAGACAGATGCGATTGCGACGTTACAGAAGGATTTACATGCACTCGATTATTCAGTTGATGTTGCGAAATTCAAAACCACTTATGATTTTTCAAGTGCTGTATACGAAACACGAAATGCAACTGTCATGCCAACAAAAAAAGGAATAGTTCGAACCCTTACACAAAAAGCTGCTCATGTATTATCGCTTCTGGAAAATGAGGAAAAAATGCTGAAAGTTGAAGAATCCGATAAAGTTAATTTGTTTCTTGACTGCATTGAAGATATCATAACCTCAGAATCTTAAATTCCAGGACAGTGTTAACAGGGATTGCAGCAAAGTTTCAAGAAGTTGTCAATGTATTATCAACACATGTGAATAAGTATTCGAATGATTTGCAAATAAAATATTATATTTCCCACATAAGATTCAATAATAAAAATATGCGAAAGCAGGTGAATCATGCATTAAATAAATATTTAATGCATATAATATGAAAACAATTGATCATTTTATCAAGCAATACTTCGATACTGCCGGCAAAGATACAGTATTAGGATATCGAGGCGATCTACATTTTTTCCAGAATTTTCTTTGTGAACGCTTTGAAATATCGCAGCAAGAATTAGAAAATAGGGAAGAACAAATCTTAAAGCTGGTTACGGAAGCAGATATATATGCTTATATAAATTTTATTCAAAATACAACAGGGAACAAAGAGCGGGCAATTAACAGAAAGTTGTCTGCTCTAAAACAATATTTTAAATACTTAAAAGTAAACCACATTGTTGAGTATAGTGTTGCATCTGAAATAAAAACATTGAAGTGTGAATTGCCGGAACAAAAAATATTAACTGTGACTGAATGCAATCACTTGATTCAATCGATACAGGGTAAAAATCGTATAAGAGATAAACTAATCGTTGGGATGATATTGATATGCGGTTTGCGTGTTTCCGAACTGATTGACATTAAAATTAACGATATCAGTGAGGATTACATTATGGTTGGTTGTGAGAGCGAGAATAAAAGAGTCGTCTGGTTAAATGAACCTCTCAAATCGATTTTAAGTCATTTTTTATCTGCACAATGCGCAGTTGTACCTAAATATCTATTTAGTTCAGATGGTGCAAATCCGATCAGTAAGCGAACGGTTCATCAGATTGTTGTAAAGCATTTTAAAGCTGCGAATTTGTATAGCAAGGGCGGAACCACTGAAACACTCAGAAAAACATGCAGAATGTTATTAAAAGTCTATTGCGAAATGGACAGTGTCGAAATTGATCGATATATGGGTCACCAAGATACACTCATAAATCAGAATGCACCCATATTAATAAGGAAAGCGTTGGTAAATCAAATTCCGATTGCGATAAAGATAGAAATATGCTAAAATAGCAATATATAACATTCCGTTAAAGACAACTTTATTGTAATGTT
>CAYUFL010000061.1:0-7302 GCA_964444065.1 uncultured Lachnospiraceae bacterium | reverse complement strand
CCACGGAATACGGCATCGGAAGCTGCGGACTGCTGATTGCAAAAGAACTGCATATTCCGATTGTGATGTCCTACCATACCAATTTTGACCGCTATCTCGATGATTTTCATCTGAGTCTGCTCAAACGCCCGTATCTGTCTTATATGAAGCGGTTTCATAATCAGGCGGCAGTGAATCTGTGTCCGTCGTACGACACGATCCGCGAACTCCGCGGACGCGGGTTTGAACGTTTGGATATATGGTCTCGCGGCGTTGATCTGAACCGTTTCCACCCGAAACATCGCAGTGAAGCAATGCGCGAACGGCTCGGCGCGCAGCAGAAACTGGTTTATCTGTATGTCGGACGCATCTCAAAAGAAAAAGGAATCGATACACTCGTTAAATCGATACGCATGCTCAATAAGAAACATCGTGACCGCTGCCTGTTTGTGTTTACGGGCGACGGACCATATCTGGAAGAACTCAAAGAGGAAGGCATTCCGAACGCTGTCTTTACGGGAGCGTTGAGCGGAGAAGAACTCAGTGCCGTCTATGCCAGCAGTGATGTGTTTGTGTTTCCTTCGGGTACGGAAACATTCGGCAATGTGGCACTGGAGGCGATGGCGAGCGGCCTTCCGCTCATCTGTGTGGACAGCGGCGGTGTGACTGATTTCGCCAAGCACCGTCAAACTGCGTATGTGGCAAAATGGCGCAGTCACAAAAGTCTTGCGCGCGGCATGCAGCAGCTTCTGCTCGATCCCGAACTGCGCGGGCATCTCGGCAAAGCCGGACTGGCAAGCGCGAGACAGCGAACGTGGGATTGCATCTTCGATGCGCTGATACAATCCTATCAAAGTGTACTTCCCGCAAAAAAAGAAATCAAAACAATGGCAGGTTGATGATGAAAATTGCTGTAGCAGGAACAGGATACGTCGGGCTTGTGAGTGCGGTATGCTTTGCATCCGTCGGGCACGATGTCGTATGTACGGAAACAAACAAAGAAAAACTGGAACTTCTGTGTAACGGAATCTCTCCCATATACGAGCCTTCGGTGGAAGAAATGATGCACACGTATTGCGACCGCCTTCAGTATACGGACGATTCTGCGGTTGCTTATTCGGATGCCGAAGTGATCTTCATTTGTGTCGGAACGCCCGAACGGGCAGACGGATATGCCAATCTGAATTATGTGTTTCACGTTGTCTCTCAAATTGCGCAGTTTGCACAAAACAAATGTGTTGTGGCTGTGAAATCAACCGTGCCGATCGGTACGAATGAACGTATCGAATCGATGCTGCTGTCCGAGCGAAAACAAGGTGCGGCTTTTATGGTAGTGTCCAACCCGGAATTTCTGTCTCAGGGCACGGCAGTGCGGGATACGCTGCACGCATCCCGGATTGTTGTCGGCACGCAAAGCGAATACGGCGAACGGGTGATGCGCGCATTGTATACCCAATTTGACGCACCCGTGATTGTGACAGACCGACATTCCGCAGAAATGATCAAATATGCAGCCAATAATTTTCTGGCACTGAAACTGTCCTACATCAATGAAATTGCAAATCTCTGCGAAATGGTCGGCGCGGATGTCACAGCCGTTGCGAAGGGCATCGGTATTGATCCGCGCATCGGCAGCAAATTTTTAAATGCGGGCATCGGTTACGGCGGTTCGTGTTTTCCGAAAGACACGAAAGCACTGCACTGGCTTGCACGTTATCATGATTACGAGCTCAAAACCGTCAAAGCAGCCATCGAAGTGAACGAGAATCAAAAATTAAAACTGCTGAAAAAAGCGAATCGCTACTATTCATCGCTTGAAGGCAAAACGGTAGCGGTACTCGGACTGACATTCAAACCGGATACCGACGATCTGCGGGATGCACCGTCGCTGCAGAATTTACCCGTACTGCTGGACTGCGGCGCACTTGTAAAAGTGTGGGATCCGATCGCCATGCCTGCGGTCAAGAAACTATATCCGAAAGGAATCGCTTATTGCGAAGGGATTGACGAAGCACTTGTCGGAGCCGATATCTGCCTGATTTTCACCGAATGGAAAGAGATCGTTGCTTATGATTTGAATCGGTTTTCGCGTCTGATGCGTCATCCGATCGTTTTGGATGGCAGAAACTGCTATGCGCTCTCTGATGCGCGTGCGGCGGGTATCGTTTATGATTCCATCGGACGACCGTGCGTCAGCATTGGTTTCGCTAAAGAGACAGCACCCGAACAGCCGGTGACTTCCTATATTGAATAATATGAAAATATAGCGTACAATACATTCATTCGAGGTGAATGTGATGACTGTACTTTTCCTTGTCGGCGGCATCGGGCTGCTTCTGATTCTTTGCGGATTTCTGATTCGTTTTCAACAAGCGTATTGGCTGATTTCAGGATTCAACACCATGAGCGAAGAAGAAAAATCGCATATTGATGTGGCGCGCTTGGGACGCGTCATGTTTGTTTCGTGTCTGCTCATGGGATTCTCCGTCCTCTCCGGCGGGATTTTCTTTTATTTGGGGCTGGATGTCTTTGGTATGATCGGGCTGTTGCTGATCCTGCCGATCGTATTTGTTACGTTGATTGTTTCGCAGAAATGCAATCTTGATTCACAAAAAACAAACAGCAAAGCGGGTGTCATCGCGTTTGCTGTCTTTATGATACTCATTATATCATTTGTCTGGTGGGTGGTCGGTTCCGGCGCAAAACAGAGTACGTTTGCGATAGATGGTGAAATTTTGGATATCTCGGGCACGTATGGGCAGTCCTTTGATCTCTCGGAAGCAACCGGTGCGGCATTGCAATCATTTTTGCCCGCAAATCTGTATAAGAAAAACGGCTATAACTTCGGTACCGTCCTGAAAGGGAAGTTCGATTCCGATATCGGACAGTTGCGGCTTTATGTCGATACGGATGCACCGCTGTTTCTGTATCTCACGTTTAACGATGAGACACTCATTATCAGCGGACAGACGCAGGCGGATACGCAGATGCTTTACGAGCAAGTGCTGCCGCTGATCCAATCCGATTGATTACAGATTTGCAATATGGGAGTAGTCATTGAAGACATGCAGGAACCATTCGTCATTCACCTGCTGCAGGATCGTCACCGCGCAGTTGACGGGCGGATTTCCGATATAAAACCGCTTCTGCATCGGCAGTCCGAGCAGTCCGCAGATCATCACGCGAATCGTTCCGCCGTGGCAGACAATGGCAACCCGTTCTGCGTCCGAAGCCAGAATACCGTCGAGTTCGTTTTTGCAGCGCTCCCACACCATAGTGCCGTTTTCTCCGCCGGGATAGGCAATGTCTTCTTCGTGTCGGCTCCATTTTGCATACAGTTCTGGAAAATCATCCCATGTTTTATGATCGAGTTCTCCCACGTTGATTTCGCGGAATGCCGCCGATACGTTCCACTGCGTTTTTACTGTCGTATTGAGTATTTCCGCAGTGTGCATAGCGCGTTTCAGATCACTGGACCAAATTGCATCGAACGGGATGTCTTTGCACCGCTGCGCAAGAGTTTGTGCCTGCAAGATTCCTTTTGGCGTCAACAGCGGATTCATGGTCTTTTTTTCATGGTCGTAATTCTCGCTGATGTTGCGGTAACGTTCACCGTGGCGGATCAAGTAAAGTTCCATTGCGATTCCTTTTTTAATCCTATTATACTACGTCAAATAAGAGATGTATAGTTTGGATGCGAGAGTCAAAAAGAAACACAGATACTCATTTCTGATGAAAGGAATCCTGAGGAACAGGTCCGTGCACATGCAAATATTCCGACATGCGATATTTGAATACAAACGTTTTTTGACAAATTCTGTGTATTATGGTAGAATCCGAATAAGAATAAATATTTATTGGAGGGAAAATGAAGAGAATACTTTCATTTTCATTGGTGACACTGCTGGTATTTGCGTTGGTTGCATGCGGCAGTCAGTCGGGATCGGACAAGAAAGAATACACGTTTGCAGAATTCCAAGCGGCATTGGGTGAAAAGGTCACAATGGAATCCGTTACGGAGAAGATGGCAGATATGATCGGTGCTGTCGAGGGGGTTGGATTTTTCGTTGACGGAAAATCATTTGAGCTGTATCAATTCGATGACAGTTCAAAAATCAAAGACGCGGAAGACGGCAAATTTAAATTCACCATCCAGAGTTACGGGACTTTCGAGATGAATTCTGTGGTAAACGGCAATTTTGTTTTATTGTACTATGATGCCGATGATGCTGTGATCAGCGCTTTCCAGTCAATCCAATAGAAAAACAATCATCAAAGACCAGAGCACTGTCGCAAGCAGTGTTCCGGTCTTTTTTATTTTCCAAAACGGATGAATATAATACCTTACTACGGCAGGCGGCACAAACAGAGCTGATATGTGAGAAATCTACTGAATATAAAATACCGATATTAAATCAATGCGCGTTCGGTTTTGCCGGGGAATTAATCAAATTTACGATGAAACAGCGTGTTCAAAACAAATTCATAGTGCTATACTATAAATATTGGAATCGAAGATATTCTGAAAGGGAAGAGATATGAAAATACTGGCAATTGTAGGGTCTTTGCGCAAGGAGTCATTTAATCTTCAATTAGCACTTGCCGCACAAAAAGCAGTCGGAGATGCGGCAGAGTTTGAAATTTTGGAATATGCGGATCTTTCGTTTATGAATGAGGATATTGAATTCCCCGCACCGGAGGCGGTGAAGCGTGTGCGCGAAGCTGTAATTTCGGCGGACGGCATCTGGTTTTTTACACCCGAATACAATCACTTTTTCAGCGGTGTGCTGAAAAATCTGATCGACTGGCTGTCCCGTGCCGTCAGTGACACACAGCCTCAGGTGCTCGCAGGCAAGCCCGCGGCAATCAGCGGCATTTCACCTGCGATGGCAGGTACGGCACTGGCGCAGGATCATCTGGTGACGCTGATCAGTTACCTGAATATGAAAGTCATGAATACGCCGCGGCTGACCATTCCGAACGCGAAGCAGCAGCTGAACGCGGACGGGAAGTTGGAGCTTGTCGCAAGCGCGCCGTATCTCGAAAAGCAGGCAAAAGCGTTTGTAGCGTTTATGAAAGAACAGAAATGATATGAGGATCAAAAAAGCACTGAATTTGAAAACAAATTCGGTGCTTTTTATTGCTTACACTTGTGCAATTTTTTTACTCCGTCATACTCATCTGCCACAGGCATTCGCTCACCCAGTATTGCATCATAAAGGAGACCGCCTGATCGTCCTGATTGACCGCGCGGCACTGATAGCGGATATACGGTTCTCCGGCGGCAATTTTTGAATCGTACGAGATAATTTTGTCGATATCGACCGCACGCGCGCCGTTTTTTGTCATAAAGCGGATGCGCATCGGCATCGGAATATGACGCTTGTCCAAGAGGGAGATGACATCAACTTCTATCCATTTCATGACTTCATTATATTCAAACATAAGTTCGATGTCAAGATGCAGAATGAAAAAAACAGCGCATTTTTTTCACGCTGTTTGCTGATCTTTGTTCTGAAAGTGAGATACGGTTTTCCGCAGCATCTCTCCCGTAATAAAAAGGCTATTTCATCAGTGTGCAGTAAAATCGGATCGATTTGGATATCTTTGCCATAACGGTCTGGATGTTGCTGAATCCGTTTTTCGCCATATAATACTCTTTGATCAGGGCAATGCAGGTGTAGTTGTACTGTTCTGCCAAAAGTAGAAAATCACATTCACGAATCATGCCGCGCTGTGCCATGTTCGCGAACAGCTGTGCATAGAACGCAGTCGGTTCTTCTATTGTATATTGGTAGTAAAGCTTGGCAGCTCTCGGGTTCTTGAATTTTTCAAGGTCAATGATCATTGCCGTATTGGCGAACATGCCGCCGATTGCCGGTGATGCGGAAAGCAGAATCTGCATGAGCAGTTCCTGCGGTGTCATGATTTTCAGGTTCTCGTTCAGCTCCGCTTGGGTTGGTCTGGATTGCGGCACTTCCTGCACAAACCGGTTAAACAAGCTGTCCAGTATTTCCGCTTTGTTTGTGAAATGGTTATAAATCGAGCTTTCTTTGATGCCCGACTGTTCTGCGATTTCCTGCATGGAAACACCGTCGAATCCGCTTTTTGCGAACAGTTCCGATGCCATGACCAGGATGCGGCTGTATGTTTCGATTCCGTTTTTCCGTTTATTCATCTGTTATTCTCCGTAAGACATTATACTAATAATCAATCGTATAATCAAGCAGTTTCGCACTCAAAGCAAGGGAAAGTATTTCCCAACGCATGCAGGCAGAGGGTATTTCATCTGCAACATCGGATTGCGTTTGCGATGGTTTCGGCGATAAACCGGTATCCTTCGTCCGTGAAGTGTACCCCGTCATTGTAATACGGCTTCGGCGCGTCTGCCGTTGCGGCGTTCATATCAATGACCGCACATCCGTATCGTTTTGCCATTTCTTTTTGCAGTGCGACAATCGTGTTTTGCAGCACTTCGTAATCGAGCCAATCGGTATTCGAATCAATGCGCGGTGAAGTTACGACATACACATTTGGCTCCGATCCCAGATTTTGATAATATGCAATGAGCGCGGCAAATCCGTCTCGGAAAGCTGTTTCATTCCAATTGTAAGACTTCGCATCGTTTGTGCCAAGCATAATGACGACGGTGTCGGGCTGAAATGCTGCGCTGGTTTGATAAACAGAGAGGGTGTTATACGGCAGATCTCCCGAGATACAGGCGCCGTTGACGCCGAAGTTTCTGATCTCATATTCACTTCCGAGCAGTTGCTGCATTGCTTTGGGATAGGAAGTCGTTTTACTGCCGTGCCCGTAGGTTAAACTGTCTCCGATACATGCGATTTTAATCATTTTGCTTTCTCGTCCATTATAAATTTCTTTTATCATATATCATAACACATATCATTTCCAAAATTATCAGCAATCTTTTTTTAAAGGTTTTAATAAAGATTATACTGTTTTTTATACAAGAGAAAAGTTTGTTGTTTTGGGAGTCATTTTCCAATGCATTATTATCTTAGATCAATAATTTCGACATGTTGATATTTCCATGGGTATCAAGATAAATTTGGATTTCACCCAATTTTTTTTCAGTACAATTTGGATATATTATAAAAAATGTCTTGACTGAGTTCGAGTCAAAGACGTAGTTGATATGTGTTTTTTTTATGATTTATATTATCTTCAAAAGAGAGATATTCTCAATGTGTAGAGTATAATAAATATATTAACAAGAAATTATCACCTAAGGGAAAGCTAAGGTGTACCAGCACGAGAAGAGGCATATACTTATGGAGCACTTTTATAATTTGATGTTGTGAT
>CAYUFL010000060.1:0-7365 GCA_964444065.1 uncultured Lachnospiraceae bacterium | reverse complement strand
TTGCATTCTGCTCTTTTTGACTTGCATCACGAAGTGCTTGTTTAGCATTAAGCTCTTTACGGTAAGCATCACGTTGTGCTTCTTTTGCTTCCCTATTGTTTTTAATGGCCTGATTAGCTTTATTTGAAACGAAAAAAAGTACAATAATGCTAATAATTAATATATAAATAACATTATCATCCATAATAAAATCCCCGATCAAATAAAATATTTCGCCTTGCAATTCATCTACTCGATCACTCTCTCCTGCTCCTTGCGGAGCTTGAAAACGGGTGAATTTTCGTCGAATGACAAGCAGTCGTATGTAACCGGATGCCCTTTTTGCACACCCTTAATAACCTTTGTATTTTTGTTGATCAATCCGATTGGTACACAGTTTTCGGATTTTGCAGTTTCGTATTTTTCAAAACTGCCGTATACACAATGTCCGCCGATACCATCCAACAGGTCTCCCGCCTTCAGATCACGTTTTGCGATCGTTATGGTTTCCGAAACCGGTTTCCCGTCAAGTGCAACAATGGTCGGTTCGTTATAGATCACAGCGCGTGCTGCCGTGATCGGCGTTTCCAAACTGCATAAGTGATAGGGTCGATATAAGCAATAATGAGGACCTTTCCCAATTTTTAAATATTGAATCTCATGATGAATCTGAGCAAGATCGGTCGTTACAATAATAAATACGCCCGGCGCCAACCCATCCACGTATTCAATAATGCCGAATGAGTTCAAAATTCCACCATTTTTCTTCAGATCAAGAACCTCGCAGATATCGCTGATGCTCACTTTCGGACCGTGCGCTCCGCGTACGTCGGGTAGGAATCCGGTTGCATTGGACATGCATGTCATTTCAACCATTGTTTTAGTTCCGTCCTTAAATGATGACAGCATTTTAGGTGCGATACCACGCAATGTAGCTTCTTCATAAACCGTATCGGGATTGCAGTTTAAATCGACTGCATTGTTTTTACCTTTACCTATGACGAGTACTTCCAATCCGATAGCATCAGCAAAATCATAGAGCTCTTTCACTGCACCCGGTTCGTCTCCTGCTGAACCTGTATATACGACACCAGCACTGTCAGCGTGTTTCTTAAGGATATGCCCGACGGTCACATCCGTCTCAACATTCAACATAATAATATGTTTCCCGTTGTTGATGGCTCCCATCGCAATCAACGAACCGGAGTCGGTGTTACCCGTTGCGTCTACGACAACATCAACAAGACCGCATTGATTTACAATATCAAAATCCTCGCATGCGGCGTATTTCCCAGCGGCGATCACTTCTTCCGCCTGCTGCGCAGTTTTAACCGCTACTATATCTGATTCGTTTATATTGGCCAGTCGATAGGTCTCAATTGCTTTGGCAAGCGTATGATCCGATACGATTGCAGTTCGCATACCCTGCATTCTAGCAATTTGGCTAACGAGTCCTTTGCCCATTTGTCCTGCGCCGACAATGCCGACGCGGATCGGTTTTCCCTCTCCCTCGAGCTTTTTTAGTTTATAATTAATATTGATCATCCAGTCTCCTTATTTGGGTACGGCAACTTTCATAAACGGCGATTCCGCTGAAAGTCACATCTCCGAGCCTCCTGTAAAGGAACTTATTTATTTTATAACAATTCAATCAATAAAGCAATTACGGCACAAAAAAACCTTTGTTTCATAACCAAATACTTTACGACGATTCTTGTGGTTTAGATGATCCTGGCTACAATTCATTTATCGGTTTAAATCGGGTATTTTACATTGCTGGCTGCATCTGATATAATGTACAGCGTGAAATGCGAGGAATGATGAAAGAAATTATTTTTAACAAATTATTACCGAATGTCCTGAAACCAGTCCGCTATTCCGGCGGTGAATACAACATTGCAACGATGAAAGATAATGCGGTCAATTTTGCGTTTGCTTTCCCTGACACTTATGAAGTCGGCATGTCGCACCTTGGGATGAAGATATTATACGGTCTGTTGAACAGCATGGATTATGTAAACTGCGAACGTGTTTTTGCACCGCTGCCTGATATGAAAGAACAATTATTAGAGCATGGAGTGCCTCTCTACACATTGGAAACCTACAAACCATTGGATACATTTGATTTTGTCGGATTTTCCCTGCAATACGAAATGTGTCTGACCAATGTGCTTTACATGCTCGATTTGGGAAACATACCACTAAAAGCAACAGACCGCAAACAGGGGGATCCCGTTATCGTCGCTGGCGGTCCATGCTGCGTCAATCCGGAACCGTTCTGCGATATCTTTGATCTGATCGTAATCGGAGAAGCGGAAGAGGTACTGCCGAAGCTGATGCAGCTTTACAGAGAACACCCACTACGGGAAAATTTTCTGGAAGCCGCAGCTTCACTGGACGGAATTTACGTCCCTTCATTTTACGAAATTAATTACGACAACAATGCTGCCATTGTTTCAAGAACAGCGATTAACGGAGCCCCCGATAAAATCAAACGTCTTTATATCAAAGATATGGATAATGTTTATTATCCTGAAACGGTCATTGTACCATATACCGAACCTGTGCACGACCGTGTGATACAGGAAGTCATGCGAGGATGTCCGCGGGGATGCCGATTTTGTCAGGCAGGCTTTATATACCGCCCGGTCAGACAGAAAAGTGTTGATACAGTGAACCGACAGATATCGAAATTGATCGATTCAACGGGATATGAAGAAGTCTCTTTTGCATCACTCAGTACAACGGACTATAAGGGATGTACGGATGCGATTCGATATGTCACAGATCATTATGCAAAGGATAAAATCTCAATTTCTCTGCCTTCGATGCGAATCGACAAATTCAGCGTAGGACTGGCAAAAGAAATCCAAAAAGTAAAACTCGGCGCACTGACCTTTGCTCCCGAAGCCGGCAGTCAGAGGATGCGCGACATTATTAATAAAAACCTGACGGAAGACGATATACTGACGACACTGGAGGACGCTTTCCGAAACGGATTCACAAAAATCAAGCTCTATTTCATGATCGGACTGCCGCACGAAACGGATGAAGATGTTGCGGCGATTTCGGAACTGGTAGATAAAATCGTAGTCATGTATTTTGGATTGAAATTACCAACCCGATTTCCGACGATTTCGGTAAGTGTTTCCTGTTTTGTACCGAAACCCTTCACTCCGTTTCAATTCAACGGACAAAACGCAATGGAAACCATTGAAGCAAAACAACGTATTCTGCAACGGACAATGAACCGAAAAGTAAAATTCAACTACCATCACTCGATTCTTGCAGTGTTGGAAAGTGCTTTTGCGCGGGGCGGACGAGAATTAAATCAGGTATTGTTCAACGCATATCAAAATGGCTGTTACTTTGATTCCTGGCCGGATTATTTCAATCAAAATGCGTGGGAAAAAGCGTTTAGTGATGCAGGATTTGACCCTCATGCGCTTGCACAAAGAGCTTATGACTACGACGATATTCTCCCGTGGGATTTTATCGATATGGGGATTGATAAAGAATTTTTCATAAAAGAAGCGGAAAAGGCAAAATGTGTTGCCACAACCCCGAATTGCTATGAATGCTGCTCAAACTGCGGCATCAGCAAAGAGAACGGCAGGTGCGATTTTGAAATATAGAATTTGTTATCAGAAAAATGATGCGCTTATTTTTATCTCGCATCTTGATTTGCAGACAACATTCCAGCGTGCATTCCGAAGAGCTCAAATCGATCTGGCTTTTTCCGAAGGATTTAATCCGCATCCGAAAATGACTTACTCTCCACCACTGCCGTTGTTTGTCAGTTCTGCCCAGGAATATATAGACGTCGAACTGCAAACACTACTGACAGATCAGGAGATTTTCGACCGTTTGAAAGCCAAACTCCCACCTTCTTTGGTTTTAAACAGTGCCAAAGCCTTGCGCGGAGATGAAGCAGCACTGCCTGAGCTGATCGTCTGGGGCGAATATGCCATCGAGTTGCTTCAATCGGATTTACCCGAAAATATCTGCGGAATTGTAGAAGATTTTTATTGTTTGAGCAGTCAGATCATCATTAAAAAACGCAATAAGAAAAAACAGTTTGTCGATAAAGACATCAAACCGTTCATCCGATATTTACAATGCAAGAAGACTGAGAACGGGATTTGCGTCACTTGCAGTTTATCTCTCGTGAACGATACTGTACTCAATCCGACCTATGTCACAAAATCCCTGACCGAGCAAATTGAATCGCTGAAAGGCGCTGTTGTTTCATCCATCAGAAAAACAAAAGTTTCGGGCAATATCTGATCAGAAAAGCAGAAAAGTGATATACGAACCTAAGCACGTATGATATAATAATTCAGATACTGAATTTTTTCAGCCAAATCAACTTACAATTTAACAATAGCTGACACAAATGCAAAAAAATGCAGCCGATCGTAACAAAGAAGCGAATCAACTACAAGGAGTAAAATTTATGATTTCTGCCAGTGATTTTAAGAAAGGCGTTACATTCGAAATCGATGGAGATATTTTTGTAATCGTCGATTTTCAACATGTGAAACCGGGCAAAGGAAGCGCTTTTGTAAGAGCGAAAATTCGAAATATCAAAACAGGTTCTCTTGTGGAACGCACATTTAATCCGACAGATAAATTTCCGAAAGCGCATATCGAAACAAAGGAAATGCAATATCTTTACAACGACGGAACCTTATATTATTTCATGGATCCCGAAACATTTGACCAGATTCCGCTCGGACTTGATGAAGTGGAAGATGCAATAAAATACATCAAAGAAAACATGACAGCAACAATTAAATTCCATAAAGGAACGGCATTCAGTGTGGAACCTCCGAATTTTGTGGAACTCTTGATTACGGAATGTGATCCGGGTGTCAAGGGTGACACTGCAACAGGCGCAACAAAACCGGCAATATTGGAAACCGGCGCAGTGGTTACAGTACCTTTATTCGTCAATCTCGGAGATACGATCCGAATTGATACAAGAAACGGCGAATACATGTCGCGTGTTTAATCAAAAGAGAGGTGACAGCCTCTCTTTTTTTTGCTTTATTGCAGGGATAATAGGTCTATACATTGATTTCTCACGAATTGAGAAATTGAATATTAAAATGGCTTGCAAAAAAAGTGCTGGTTTTATATAATATAAAAAGTCATCGCACTATTTTACTGTTATATTTTCGATCACCGATCTATTCAACAATCTGCAATCCAAAATTGCTTTGCATCAACATAACATCAAGTGCAATCATTAGGAGTAACCATGAAGAGCGGTCAACACAGAATAAATGTATTAATCGGTTCCACCGTGGATGTGATCCTTCAGGAAGACAAGAAGACCGGAAAGCTAACAAGAGGTCACGTAAAGAGTATTTTGACAAATTGCAGCTGTCATCAAAACGGCATTAAAGTCATGTTGGAAGAAGGCAACAAAATCGGACGTGTCCAAAATATCATTACGTATGAGAATGAGCATTATACAATCATGTGGGAAAATTAAAATAGTCACAAAACACATTCGCTACCTATCGATGTATTTTAATTGAAAGAACAGTGGGCTCGCTGTTCTTTTTATGCTATGATAAAAAAATCAAAAGGAGGCAAAATTCGATGGAAAAAATTACCAGTTTTACAATCGACCACAACAGACTGGCTGAAGGACTTTATGTTTCGCGCGTTGATCTGTTTGGTTCGCAATACATCACAACGTTTGATCTCAGAATGAAAAGACCGAATACAACCGAGATTCTAAGCACAACTTCCGCTCACACGATTGAGCACCTTGGAGCAACCTTTCTGCGTAACGATCCGCAAATGAAAGACCGCATTGTTTATTTCGGACCGATGGGATGCAGGACAGGATTCTATGCGTTATTTCATGGGAAATACATGCCTTTTGATGTTGCGGAATTATTTCGCGATCTGTTTGCTTATATCAAAGATTTTCACGGAGAGATACCGGGTGCATCCGCAACAGAATGCGGCAATTATAGAGACTTGAATATGGAAGCGGTTCGTGAAGATGCCGAAAAATATTACACCGTATTATGCAATTTAAATGAAAATAGTACCAATTACCCTGTATGATTTTTTACGATACGTGATATTTAATTCGAATACTGTACTTGTTATGTATGTAATTTTATCGGTTTATCTTCGTAAATCATTTGACAGCAGCGCTTTTTCAACACTGCAAAGTTAAATCTGTTTAAAATCACAATTCCTGCTCAGCTGCCACAACGTTACCCCGTGGTACTTTTTTTTCATTTGGAAGGACGGGAAACGGTTACGGTTGTTTTGCATACAAAAAAAAGATATAATAATATATAATGATATCTTTATGGGAAAAGCAGTGATGAAAAAAGTGGCGCTGATTACAGGCAGTTCCCGAGGAATCGGAAGAGCCACTGCCGAAATATTTGCCGAAAACGGCTATGCAATCGCAATCAATTGCATCCACAATACTGATGCCGCCGAATCAATTGTTGCGGATTTACGCAGTCTGGGCAGAGATGCTGTCTTTGTTCAGGCGGACGTATCCTCTGCTGAGCAGGTTGATCGGATGGTGCATTCTGTGCGCAAAACATTCGGACAGATCGATGTATTGGTTAATAACGCAGGCATCAGCCAACAAAAACTGTTTACGGAAATAGACACAGACGAATGGCAAAAGATGTTTGGAGTGCATGTTGACGGGACGTTTTATTGCTGTAAAGCAGTACTCCCGGATATGATCTGCCGAAAATCAGGAACAATCATTAACGTTTCCTCGATCTGGGGCATGGTGGGCGCTTCCTGTGAAGTGCATTACTCCGCAGCAAAGGCAGCTGTGATCGGACTGACAAAGGCTCTTGCCAAAGAGGTCGGACCTTCAGGAATCAATGTCAACTGCGTTGCGCCGGGCGTTGTTGCAACGGAAATGAATGATGCGTTTGATGATGATGTGCTCGACCAATTGAGGCAAGATACGCCTCTTTGCCGAATCGGTACTGCAAGGGAAATCGCTGAACTGATTTATTTTCTGGCATCGGACAAAGCCTCGTTTATCACAGGACAGATCATCAGTCCAAACGGCGGATTCGTCATATAATTTACAATCAAGAAATTCATTTGAGGTGAATCATGCCTTTTGACGGGCTTTGCGTATATGCAATTACAGCAGAATTGCGCAAAAAAATAATCGGAACAAAACTGCATAAGATTTACCAGCCGATGAAGGACGAGATCGTCCTTTCTTTTTCAGATAAAGAAAAAAGTACGCTTTTGTTGAGTGCAAGCGCCTCGTTCCCGAGAGTGCATCTGATCAGTGAACGGTATGACAATCCTGATCATCCTCCGACATTCTGTATGTTACTGCGTAAATACTTGATCGGAGGTATTGTCAAA
>CAYUFL010000059.1:0-7377 GCA_964444065.1 uncultured Lachnospiraceae bacterium | reverse complement strand
GAAAGCAGATATGAATAAACAAGTATCTGCTTTTTGTATTTATTATTATTTTATACAAATACTTGATTTTCTTAAAGTTACAAATTACACTGTAGACAAACGTAACTAAAATACAGCAATATGATTGGAGAAACTATGGCTATTGCGTTTGTCCTGATCTATTCCTGTGCAATTGTTGCACATCTTTATTTTTGCTATTTTGGTAATGAGCCATTGCGCAAAATCACAAAATTGCTTTTGATGCCGCTCTTGCTGATCGTCTACTGTATTGCTGCAAAATCGATTGCGCCCGGAATTGTCATTGCACTTTGCGCAGGATTTTTGGGCGATCTGTTTTTGCTCAGAGTCGAAGAAACAAACTATTTTATGATCGGACTTTCCTGTTTTTTGATTGGTCACATTTTTTATATTTCAAGCATTCTGAAAAACGCACAATGGAATATTCTGCAATATGCAATCATACTCACTGTGATGCTGATCGCACTTCTTTTCATGTATCGCTATCTGATTCGACGCATGCCGAAGAATCTGCAAGTCTCCGGAATAGTATACATGTTTGCATTGCTCTGCCTGTTTGGAAGTTCCTTCCTTGTATTTTGGCAGAATCCTTCCACGACGTATGCTATGTTTGTCGGCGGAGCGCTGATGTTCTGCCTTTCGGATTTTCTGCTTGCAAAATCAACATTCCTCGGAAAGATTAAAAACGAAAACTTTTATATCATGATTACTTATATTGCTGCTCAAACGCTCATTGTTGTCTCATTTATGTGATCCGGTCAACACGATTGCCTGATCCACAAGCGTTTGAATACTGACTGATTTCAAATAATCGACAACAGCATCATCCAGCGTATTCCACACTGTTTGATTCAGAAAATCGCGATACGGCATTGCATCTGTTGACTCCATACTGTTTTGCAGAAAATTTCCTTCCAATACAGAGAGCACCTCATAGACGGAGAGATTACTGGGAGAACGCAGCATTTTATATCCACCCGTCGAACCGCCGCTGCTATCAAGCATACCGGCAATTTTCAACGGTTTTATGATGCTCTCAAGATAATTCAGTGAAATATCGGTACGTTTCGCGAGATCGGAAAGCGGAATATATTCGCTGCTGTCGATTAAAACCAATTCGATCAGCAAACGCAAGCCGTAACGTCCATGCGTGGATATCTTCATTTTTCATCCACCTTTCCGCGCGTATATTTGTCACGCAGCATTGCCAGTGTGATGCCATCCATTTTTTCATATGCGGTTTTATAAAGTCCGATCCATAAAAGTCGGCTTGCGCACGACTCGTTGCTCGCATTTTCGCAAACTGTATTGTTTATGACACAGGAAACAGGTACCGTATTGGTTTCCATTGCCCGATATACATCCCCAACGGTAATATCCTGTGCATTGCGGGCAAGGTAAAACCCGCCTTTAACACCTCTTCGCGATGACAGAAATCCTTTTTTTCTTAATTGAAAAAAGAGCTGCTCCAAATAAGAAGGACTGATCTTCGCCGATTCGGCAACAGATTGAATACTGACAGATTCTTCTTCTTTTTGCAATGAGATATAAAGCAACGCTTCCAGCGCATATTTTGTCTTTGTTGAAACCTTCATGACATACCTCTTATTGTTATCATACAACAAAGCGTAAAAAAATGCAATAGATTACATTTCCTATTGACTTAGTAATCTTTTATGATATAATAAAAGCAAGTAAACGGACAGGAAGGTACATCTATGAAGAAATTTATTTATGCCGACAATGCAGCAACGACAGCGCTTGCACCTGAAGTTCTCGCATCCATGATGCCTTATCTGACGGAGCAGTACGGAAATCCCTCCAGTATTTACTCCTTGGGACAGCAGAGTAAAACAGCAATTGAAGACGCGAGAGAACGGGTCGCAGCATTATTCAATGCAGAAAAGTCGGAAATCTATTTTACCGCCTCCGGTACAGAAGCAGACAATTGGGCAATTAAGGGCGCTGTGAGAGCCAATCGCAATAAAGGCAATCATATTATATCAACGCAGATTGAACATCATGCGGTGCTTTATTCTCTTCAGTCTCTTGAAAAGGAAGGATTTGAAGTCACATATCTGGCAGTTAATCAGGACGGGTTAATCTCCTTGGATGAATTAAGAAATGCGATTAAAGACACCACCATTCTGATCTCTGTTATGTATGCAAACAACGAAATCGGAACAATTGAACCGATTGCCGAGATCGGAACGATTGCCCGGGAAAAAGGCATCTTGTTCCATACCGACGCAGTACAGGCCGCAGGACATGTTGCAATTGATATAAAAGCATTGCAAGTAGATATGATGTCAGTCTCCGCACATAAATTTTACGGACCGAAAGGCGTCGGTGCACTGTATATTCGCAAGGGTACGAAAATCGAAAACTTGATTGACGGAGGTGCGCAGGAGAACAACCGCAGAGCCGGCACCGAAAATGTCGCAGGCATCGTCGGTATGGCAACCGCTTTGGAAATGACTTCAAAGCACCGACAGGAAAATGCAAAAAAAATCCGACAACTACGGGATGCGCTGATCGACGGACTTCTCGAAATTCCCTACAGCAGACTGAACGGATCAAGAGAAACAAGACTTGACAATAACATCAACATCTCATTCCAATTCGTGGAAGGCGAATCTATCCTGCTGAAACTGAATGCAAACGGAATTTGCGCATCGAGCGGAAGCGCTTGCACTTCGGGTTCGCTTGATCCTTCTCATGTATTGCTTGCCATTGGATTGCCGCATGAAATTGCACATGGCAGCACACGCTACACGTTAAGCGAGAAGAACACAAAAGACGATATCGACTATATCATTGAAATGACAAAAAAAGTGATTCAGCAGCTGCGTGACATGTCCCCATTATATGAAGAAATAACCCATCAAGAAAAGAAAGGCGTGAAGTAAATGTATAGTGAAAAAGTAATGGATCATTTTAACAATCCCCGCAATGTCGGTGAACTGACTGACGCGAACGGTATCGGTCAGGTAGGTAACCCGAAATGCGGAGATATCATGAAAATGTATCTGAAAATAGAAGACGACGTGATCAAAGATGTGAAATTTAAAACATTCGGCTGCGGTGCCGCTGTTGCAACAAGCTCCATGGCAACAGAGCTGATCAAAGGCAAAACCGTAGAAGAAGCACTGAAAGTCACAAACAAAGCGGTTGCAGAAGCATTGGACGGGCTTCCTCCCGTAAAGATGCATTGCTCTGTCCTGGCGGAAGATGCCATCCGTTCCGCGATATCGGATTATTATACACGCAAAGGTATCGATCCGCTTCCGATTGTGGGCTGTATCGGAGACTGCGATGCCTGCCATGCCGATCATGAAAGTGAACTATAGTAGATACAGCAAAAGACAGAATCAACAGATTCTGTCTTTTATTGTACCTCAGAGTGAATCGAATATGTTTCCGCCGATAAATTCCCTCAGAATCGAATTGGAATAGATCGCCGATTCGTCTTCAATTTCCAAAAAAAATGAAAGGAAGTCAATCATTCTCCGCGCTTCCGCATAATAAGTGCTGTCTTGTCTGACTTTCTGCAACGCTGGTTCCGCGTATTTTTTCAGTACTGACATTTCATAAAACAGCGAGGAATTAAACACAAAGTCGGCTTCACCCGAAAACGGGTAAATATTCCGCTCTTCCCCGCGCTTGACGGATTGCCACATCGAGATGGTTCGGAGTGCATCGTTTCCTCTTTGCTTACTGTCCCGTACGATACGTCGGATCAGGCGAACATCCGAGGTCGGAATGCGATTGTTGGGATCAATATTCAGGTGGGTCAAATCATTAATGTAGATTTTATACTTATTCTGTCTAGGAATATGACATGTCAAACGATCATTCAGCCCATGAATGCCCTCGATAATAATCGGATTACCCAATGCAACTTTGAGCTTCTGTCCGTTTTCTTTCCTTTTCCCCTCAACAAAATCGAAAATCGGTACTTCCACTTCTTTTCCATCCATCAGATCAATCAGATTTTGATTGAACAATTCGATATCTACGGCATCGATACTCTCAAAATCATACTCCCCGTTTTCGTCTTTCGGTGTATGTTCTCGATCAAAAAAATAATTGTCCAGACTGATCGCAATCGGATTCAGCCCACGTGCGATCAAGTGCGTACGCAAACGTTTTGATGTCGTCGTTTTTCCTGAAGACGACGGTCCCGCGATCAAAACGATTCTCTTGGTATCCTTCTCGCGCGCGATTTCATACGCCATGCTCGAAATCAACTCCTCATGACGTGCTTCTGCGACCGTGATCAGATTCGTAATGCTGCCGTTTTCGATTTTTCTGTTCAGAGAAACAACATCCGAAACATCCAATCGGGCACACCATTCTTCATATTTTTGAAATTCCTGATGCAGATTATACTGTCGCTCAAATGTTCTCATTACCGAGGGATTCGATCTGTCCGGTGCCATGATCACGCAACCCGGTTCATTGGTAACAATATCAAATAAGTAAATATCTTTCGAGTTTGTCAACATTTTGGAATAATAATAACCATAAAATTCATCCATTTCGTATAGTGTAATTTCATGTGCGTGCACGTACACCATCAGATCCGGATTTGTCGCACTGCTCACTTTGTGGTGGCGCATAAATAGATATGCTTCCCGCCAGGGGATTTTTATTTTTTTTACGGCAATTTCACGCGAAATGATTGAATTCATCTCATTTTTGATCATCCCAATTATTTCGACCGTCATTGGTTCTCTGTTCTTAAATTCACAATAAATACCGCCGCCGAGCGAATAACTGATTGACATCTCTTTGTCGGGAAACACATTGTGCGTCGCTTTTGAAAAAATCAACAAAAGGGTGCTGAAATAAATTCGCATACCGACTTCATCCCGAATATCGATCAAGCGGATAACATCTCCGTTTTTGACCGAAAATTGAAGACTTTTCACGAGATTGTTCACGTACGCGCCACAAACCAATTCATTGCTTGATGAAAGAGGAACCAATTCTTTTATTGTCGTATCGTCGGGTACCGATAATATCTTGCCCTCTAAATGTATGTCAATCAATCCATGTTCTCCTTTTGCGTGATTTCCAGGTAGCTTTGTATTGCTTCTAAGTAATGCACCAAATATCTTTTATGACGGAAAATTTCAAGTGATTCATCGAAGGCACTCAACGGAATTGATTTGCGGTTTCCTTCTTTGGCGCCGTCCCAATATTGTTTGATCACATCAAAACGCAAAAGGAAAAAACGATCGGTATCCGTAAAATTCACGAGAATAAATGCCAGTCCTCCCTGATTGATAAACCGCTCCATAAACCGGATTTGATGCTCGTGTATATTTGCGATCGGCAGACTTGTTTTTGATGTTTCTTTTGCGTCAAAACAAATCGGAATGCCCTGCACGTTACCCATGTAGTCAACCGTACTTTTTTCATCAAAATAGGCAAGTGTAATAACGCCTTTTGCACTGTCCAGTTCGACCGGCTTAATAGAAGTAGGCAGCTTTTGAATGACTGCAAGTTCGTCATCAAAATACTGCCTGTTTGTTCGGTTGATCAATTCTTCGAGATTGCTCCCTCTGAGTCCTCGTGTGGAGAAATATCCCATGAGTAAACCCTCTTAATTCACCATTGGATTATAATCTGTTGCTGGAATTAAGAACATCTTTCATTTTATGTGCAACAATTTGTTTGATCGCTTCTCTGGCCGGTTTGAGATAAACACGGGGATCAAACACATCAGGCTGCTCAAACATTACTTTGCGGATTTGTCCTGTCATTGCAAGACGCAGATCGGTATCGATGTTGATTTTCGCAACGCCCATCGTCGCCGCCTTCGCAAGCATTTCTTCCGGTACGCCCTGCGCACCGGGGATATTCGCGCCGTATTGATTGCAGATTGCGACCAGCTCTTTCGGCACGCTGGATGCGCCGTGAAGCACAATCGGAAAACCCGGGATGAGTTTTGTGATTTTTTCCAAGCGCTCAAAATCAAGCTTCGGGTCGCCTTTGAACTTATATGCACCGTGGCTGGTTCCGATTGCAATCGCAAGAGAATCAACACCGGTACGCTGAACAAATTCTGCTGCCTGTTCCGGATTGGTAAACAATGCGTCTTTTTCATCAACGCTCACATCATCTTCAACGCCCGCAAGTTTACCCAATTCCGCTTCTACAGCTACGCCTCTGGCATGAGCATATTCCACCACGCGTTTGGTCTGTGCGATATTTTCTTCAAAAGGCAATTTACTTGCATCGATCATGACGGATGAAAACCCGTCATCCACACAAGATTTGCAGACCTCAAAATCTTCACCATGATCCAGATGGAGCACGACATCCAATCCTGTGTCCAGCACAGCGGCTTCCACCAATTTCATCAAATATGCAGGTTTTGCGTATTTTCTTGCTCCGGCGGATACCTGAAGAATCAAAGGCGAACGTTGCTCCAGTGCTGCGTCCATAATTCCCTGAATGATTTCCATGTTGTTGACATTGAATGCTCCGATCGCATATTTGTCGCGATACGCATTGAGCATCATTTCCTTGCTTGATATGATAGCCATAGTTCCCTCCAAAATTAATGGTTATTTGATAAATGTTTGATCTCTTTCTCCAGTTCCTTCTGCAGAAGCATGAGTTGCACCGTGTTGTCTGCTTCACGCATTTCGGTAAAAATCTTATAATACTTACGCACCAAATCTTTTCTTCCATAGCTGCTCAATCGATTCATCTGATCAATAATGTTATTCACCATCTGCGATTTCTGTCGGAACAGACGTTGCGCTTCCGTGATTTCTTCGCGTATATTTCCCATTTCACGATCAATTTCATTAATCGCATCGGCTGCCGATATGAGTCTTTTTTTGATCGAACTCGGCATTGCGTCCTGATATTTATAATTGAGCGAATGCTCGATCGTTGACCAGAAATCCATTGCCAAGGTGCGTATCTGAATTTCGCATAAAATTGTTTCTGCACCGTTGACTGTATTGACTTCATATTCTACGATTAAATGAATACTTTTGTAACCGCTCGGTTTTGGATGTGTCAAATAGTCTTTGATCGTTACAATCTTCATGTCATTGCGCAACTTAATAAGTCCGAATATCAAATTGATATCTTCCTCGAACTGTGTAACAATCCGAATCCCTGCAATATCTTTGATCATTAAATCAATCTGATCAAGCGGAAACCCATTTTTCTTCGCTTTTTCCAATATACTGTCAGGGTTTTTTACCCTGGCGTTGATATTTTCGATCGGCGAATGCTCTCCCATAGCAAGATATTGATTCTTCAGCGACGCGAATTTCAGACTCAACTCGTCAACCGCTTGCTGATACGGGAGCAAAAATCTGTTCCAATTGA
>CAYUFL010000058.1:0-7571 GCA_964444065.1 uncultured Lachnospiraceae bacterium | reverse complement strand
TCGCTGTATCATCCCGACTTGATTGTTTCGACGCTTCCCGTTTGTTCGCAATATATATCATCGTATAAAGATATCAAAGAATGCACGATTCCACTGTATACCTATATTACCGATATTACTGCGCATACCGAATGGATTGCCAAAAATACCGATTTGTATTTTGTCGGAGACAACACGACTAAAAATTCTCTGATCTCAAAAGGGGTATCCTCCCAAAAAATCGTCGTAAGCGGCATTCCTGTCAAACAGACATTCAAGATTGACTGCTGCACACCCGAATCGAAAACAAACAAAGAGATTCTTGTGATGGGCGGCGGACTGGGGCTCATCCCGTGCATCAATGAATTAATCAACACGTTAAGCGGGTTGTCTTTGGTGCACATCACCGTTATCACCGGAGAAAACAAGAAACTGTACCGTTCCTTACAAGCGAAATTCCCGCAGGTTACTGTGGTGGGATTCACCGATCATGTCTATGAGTATATGCGCACGGCCGATTTGATTATTACAAAATCGGGGGGCATCACCACATTTGAAGCAATTCAAAGCGAAACCCCATTATATATCATTACCCCGTTTTTGGCACAGGAAGTCGGCAATGCCGAATTTATCGAAAATAAAAATATCGGACGTGTTCTGTGGTCGGATAAAAGGTATCTCCCGTGCGATGTACTCTCCCTGCTGCGCAATGATGCGCTTCTCCGCGTCATGAAAGATAATATGAGACAATTAAAAATAGAAATCAATACAGTATCCCTGATTTCCGAATATCGGTTCAGGAGCGAAGTATTATGTGGGTAATCGTATTATTGGCTTTGTTTGCTGTAGCAATTGCCTCCTACGGCATGATACCAACACTTATTTACAAAATTCGGAACGTGGCGCACAGAAAACAAAGTATCGACAAAGTTTTGTATTTGACGTTTGATGACGGTCCCGATCCGCAATTCACCGTACCTTTATTGGAATTGTTAAATCAATACGGCATCAAAGCTTCTTTTTTTGTTGTTGCTTCCTTTGCAGCGCAACACCCCGATATCATCGCTAAGATAAAAGAAAACGGTCATTGCATTGCTTTGCACTCTTACCGACACACCAATCCTTATTGGCAGACGCCGGCACAGGTCAAACTCGATTTTGAGCAATCCCTAAATGTGTTTCGCAATCAAAAAATTCATCCCTGCGGCTATCGTCCTCCCTGGCTACGATTCAATCTGTCAAGCATACGACAGATGAAACAATATCAGTTAAAGCCGATTCTCTGCGATGTGATGGCGCAAGACTGGCGAGCGCATACTGCGGCTGACGCGATATGCAAAAAATTGTTAACTCGCGCAAAAAGCGGAGATATCATCTGTCTGCATGACGGAAGAGGACGAAATGAGGCGCCTGCCCGGATGATTGAAGCATTAAAAAAAGCGATTCCCTGCTGGCTTTCGCAAGGATATTGTTTCTTGAAGGTCGATGCGTATCATGAATAAAGCACTTTCGGTCAAAAGCGTTATTAAAAACGGGTGCATTTTTATTGTCTTGATTGCGATCAGTATGTATTTTCTGCTTCGGGGCAAAAACATCGGCGATATCATCAAGGCGTTTCATTCGGCAAATCCGATTTACATCATCGGCGCAGTCTGCTGTATGTGTGTTTTTATTATTTGCGAAGCGATCAATATCGGACGGACACTGAAGTTGTTCGGGTATTCTTACGGTTTTTTTACGTTTTTAAAATACGCGCTGGCAGGATTTTTTTTCAGCTCCGTGACACCGTCTGCCACGGGCGGGCAGCCGATGCAGCTGTATTATATGAACAGAGACAACATTACGCTTTCGCATGCAACGCTGTCGTTGTTGATCGAACTTGCAAGCTTCCAGTTTATCTCGATCTCATTGGCGCTCATCGCTTTTTTCACGAACATCCATCTGTTCATGCAACTCAATACGGTGATGAGATACCTGCTGGCGACAGGCGTGATTTTAAACGGCATCATCATGACTATGATTCTGATTACCATTTTCTCAAAGAATCTGGCAAATAAAATCGTATGTTTTGTCGTGAACATACTGAAACGGATGAAAATTGTAAAAAATCAAACGATTGAGCAAAAAGTAGCTGAGCAGATCGAACAATATCAGATGAGTGCGCTTTACATCAAAGAGCATAAAACAGCCATACTTCGAACTGTACTTACTTCTCTTGTGCAGATAACATCACTGCACAGTATCCCTTTTTTGGTGTACCAGTCATTCGGGCTCTCGGGGTATTCGTTTTTTACGATATTTGCGCTGCAGGCAGTTTTGTTTATTACGGTATCCGCTTTGCCGCTGCCCGGCGGAGTCGGCGCAAGCGAAAGCGGTTTCGTAATCCTGTTTACCGCACTCTTTCCTGCATCATTACTGAATTCAGCGATGATGCTCAGCCGCGGAATCAGCTTTTATTTATTTGTACTCATCAGCGGTATCGCTGTTGTTTTCATTCACTTCGGGAAAATGAAAGCATAGTCGTTTTCTGATGGTTTCTTTCTGTAGTGTGCTGTTATGAATCATACTTAAAATTCAAAACAAATCGCGAAAACAAAGATGGTGTATAACATATTAATCGCGGAAACCGATACGGATATCGCCGAGCGTGTTCGCCTCTCCCAACGTCGCATTGCGCAGTATCGGATCGATTGATTCCTGTAGGTAGGTCTGCGCCGCCGCCATGCCCATGTTCTTTGAGAGCGATGCAAGTGTCTTGACTGTGTCAGGATTTTTAATGACTTTGCTCACCGCGGTTTTGATCGTGTCTTTCACGCCTGTTTTCGCCGTTTCTTTTGCCGCTCCGCTGGCGAACATCTTGTTGCCGAAGCCTTCGAATAACGTGCCAAATGCCATGTTTGCCGCGCCGTTCAGAAGGCTGTAAGCGGAGGCTAAAGGGAAAAAAAAACAAAAAAAGAAGCCCCCGAAGGGGCTTGCTTTAGTTATTCGACAATAGCTTGATTTATGATGCTAGTTATTCATCCTACTCCTCCGATTCATGCAACATATCCAATAAATCAGAAAAGCTGTCGCAGATGAACGCAATTGCTTTCGCTTTGTCACTGAAAGCAATCTCGTGATCCCAAAACACGATAGAAGGAACATCGTTTTTTCTGTAATCAAAACAGATCAAGTTTCCGAAAGGGTCTTCTGCAAACGGAATCACGTTTTCAAGTAAACGATCCTCTACATCTTTGTAAGTTTGGATAATATTACTTATATCATCTTCATCGAAACTCAACAAATTATTAAATATTTCTTGAGTTTCATTCAACGTATATCTGTTAGGGCTCGGGTAACCGCCATCATTTTGCATCGCAATCCGAATAAAATCTAAAGGGAATTTAATGCCAAGCTTTTCTTCCGTATAGCCGATAAACTCATTGCTTAGTGCATCATTCTCGCATATCCATTTAATTTCTCTATGCATAAATCTACCTTTCTTTACTTTTTACCCCATATACTATATCCACCATCATGCCCAGTTTGTTTATGCAAAGTTCTGTCAACCAACTGCATTACTCCAGGGTCTTGATGATGATGCCATGTATATTTCTTAGGCACTCCGCCGATCTTAAAAACTTCAATTTCGTTTTGTGTAAATCTGTTCGCAATTTCAGGATTATTTTGTATTTCGTTATATAGTGTCTTACTTGCTTTCTCAAAATGAGTACTTCTTGTCTTAGTATAATCACTCGGATTCAGATTCATCTCATGTTTTGCTTCAAAAACAGGAAATCCATTATTGTCGAATTTAACTCCCGACACAGGATGCATTTTTCCTGCCATATTCATTCGACCAACGCGGCTAGCTTCGCTGTCGGTTGATTCGGAAAATCTGGTAGTATCTCCAACATCGGTGCTTCCTTCCATTCTACCACCATCCTCTTCACCCTTCAACCCATCATTATTCGTCTCTGTTTTAGTTTTTACATCCGTCCCCAACTCCTTCTGCATTGTCCCGATATCCCTCGCAAGCTGCGCACTGTTGTTCCCCCCGAGCATCTCCGCAACCTGCCTGTCCACTTCCGCAGCTTTCAGTCCCGCAGATTTCCACTTCTCCGCGAACGCGGGCGAGAGACTTTGCAGGATACTTTTCAGCTGCGGTACGCTCATATTCTTTAGCTGTTCTTCGCTGAATGTACTTGGATTTCCCGTTTGCTCCTGCGAACCGGCGGCAGTTTTCTCGCCATTGTTTTTTGCGGATTCTTCATTTTGCGAAGCGCTTATTGCTTTAGCAACATTTTTGCCTGCCGTTGCTTTCTCCGCCTTCTGCGTCTGCGTCTCGATCATCTGCGCAAGCTCCGCACCGACAGCAAGCGCATGGGCATTCGCGGTTGTTTTGTTCGCGTTGGTCTTCTCCGCCTGCTTGCGATATTCATCGATATGATCGTATCCCTGCTCTTGGAGGGTTTCGGCGTAGGCATTTGTCAGCGAATCGTTTACCTCTTTGGCTTCCGATTCGGTGAGATTGTTTAAGTTCAGCTCACTTAAGAGCCCACCCTCACCCATCAGCTTCGAAGCTACGCTGTTGACCGCAACCCCCGTCATTTGCGATGTTCCTGAGGACAGCGCTCCGAGCAGAGCAGAATGAAACGCCTCCTTGCTGAACGCATTGGTAAGCATCTCTTTTCCCGTGTAGTCTTTGCCGTCAAATGAAATATTCTTCATGAGTGGGTCAAGCGCGTATTGGAAGTATTCCTCCGCCGCTTCTTTGCCCATGTTTTTGACGATGGTGGTAACGGTATTAACAGCAGAGGAATTTTTGAGTAACATGCGGATCGCCTCATCAGCCTGAGCGGATATCGACTTCGCAGCAGTGCTCCCCGCTATCTTGCCGAAGAGCTTGCCTGCAGCTTTTCCGCCGATTTCACCGAGTACGGTCTCTGCGGCGGATGTCAATATGCCGTATACTGTCGCTTCTTTCAACACAACAAAAAAACTGACTCCTGATTTTCAGAAGTCAGTTCTGTCTTGTCTGCAAATAAGATATAAGTCATAGGGACATTGAATTGAAAATCACTCAAAGCATTTCTTCGTTTATCATATTCTCAAATTCATATTTTGATTGTAAATGTTTATAAATGCTTTTTACCGCTTGATTAATCTTGCCAATAAAAGCATCCTTTCCTTTTTCATTTGCAAAACCTCTATATTCAAATTTTTCCTTATTATCAATGTACAGGTTATCAAATTCCACTTGTATATTTGTAAGCATTTTATCGATTTCATAATTATCGGATAACTCTTCTACCAAATCATTGGCAATCAATATTCCATCTTCATCGTACACCCACATTGGAAAACACTTATATTCAAGCCGTATAACTACCTTTTTCATTTGACCTCCTTCTTTGGAACCGAAATAGGGTTAGCACCAACAACAAATCCATTGCTTCCTGTTGTTATAGCTACTTGCTTAACAACTCCTTCATAAACAATTTCATAAATTGGTCTGCCGGTTCCTCGTCCTTGATATCCAATAATTTTCCCTTTTTTAATAGACTGCATCAAAAAATTCGGAATATTTTCTTTTGAAATCCCTTGAGAAAAAAACTCATCAGCATGATTCATAATATGCTCTAGACCTGCGTTACTATTCCCATTCTCTATCCAAACTATTTTCCCTTCAGGCGTTTTAATAATTGATATGACATCCATTGCCGAATATTTTACTCCGCTATTTGCTAATTCATCTAATAGTTTTGGATCATAGCCTCCCTCGTCAATCACATTTTGGGTTTCATCCGTAATATTTCCTTTTATTCTACCACCATCCCCATCCCCCTGCAACATCCTGTTGCCCGTAGTTTCATCGACAGTGATTCCCGCCGCTTTCACCCTCCCCTTCGCCTCATCAATATTATTCGAAAGAGTACTTTTCAGTTCATCGCCCTTTATCAATATCTGCGCAATCGCGTTCTCCCTGCTCCCAATGTTCTTCTTCGACTGCTTCTTGTACGCTTCGATCTGCGCCTCGGTGACTTTCATGTTCGGGTCTGCCTTCACGGTCTCTGCATACGCGTTGGTGATCGCGTCTCCGACCTTATTGCCGTTTATGCACAATAAAAAAAGCCCCTGCAAAGGGGCTTACATCGATAATCTACTTATTTCACGATTCTTCAACAATATCAAATACATCAGGTGGGTACAAATAATCATCGCCTGAATCATCAATCAATCTATACCACCCCTTCTCAATAGAAATAACATCATATATGTTATTTTGAGTAAGTGTCAAGAATATCGTTTTCTTTTTATACTTTACTTTCATTCAATCCACCTCTTGATTTTAAATTTTACTTTCCCTACCGACGATTCTTGAAACCAATGAACTTCTGCCTCTACAGGTTTGCCTTCAATACTTATAATCCCAAATCCTTTAACATGTTCCCAATCCTTTGGATTTCCACCAAACTGTTCACTCAACCCATCCATAACTTCTTCTTTTAAAGGCTTATGGGTACCTTTCCCTGCAAATACTTCTATATTTTGGATTCTGCTTCCTTCTTCAAAATGATATATTTCTCCCGTATCCGAATCTAAAATATCATAATTTTTTGCTTTTGCACCTAAACTCCGTCCAATTTCCAAATCAGATGCCAATTCTTTTTCAGCAACAGTTTTGAATTGTGGCTCAGATGACTGCGTTGTGACTTTACTATTTTTTGTTGTATTAATAGTATCATTATCTTTGTCACCTATCAATCTGTTTATTTTGTTACTATTAAGCAACTTACCTTGTCCTATTTGTTGCGCAGTTTTCCCGTTCCGCTTTATTCCTTCCGCAACCGTCGCATTTCCCCGCTCAATCCAATCCCCAATCATCCCTTTAAGCTCGTCGGTCTTGATCAGTATCTGCGCAATCGCGTTCTCTTTGCTCCCCATGTTCTTCTTCGACTGCTTCTTGTAGGCTTCGATCTGCGCATCCGTCACGTGTAGGTTCGGGTCTGCCTTCGCGGTTTCGGCATAGGCGTTGGTGATCGCGTCTCCGACCTTTTGCACGTCGCTGTCGGACAGATTCTTTAAATTCGCTTCGTTGAGCAGTCCGCCTTCCCCTGCGACCTTCGAGACTGTGCGGTTCACCCCCATGCTGCCGAGCTGCGTGCCTCCAGCAATTGCCGCACTCTGCAATACGTTGGTTATGGTTTCGGCACTGGTTGCATGCTTCCATAGATCGGCTATCGTGTTTGCCTCTCCCAGTGTCGCATTGCGCAGTAATGGATCGATTGCTTCCTGTAGGTAGGTCTGAGCCGCAGCCTCTCCCATATTCTTTGAAAGAGCTGCAATCGTTTTGACGGTGTTCGGATTCCTGATCACTTTGCTCACCGCCTTATCGATGCCCTTTTTCACTTTTGTGATTGTGGCATTCTGTCCCGCAGTGTTCCCCTCTTTCATTCCGAGCCCTTCAAAGAACGTCCCATACGCCAGATTTGCCGCAGTGTTCAGAAGGCTGTACGCGGAGGCTTCCTCATCGCTTTTCCCTTCCCTCTTTGCCTGTTTGTATGCGCTTCCGCCTGCGGCGGTTGCATTCGGCACGTTCCTTACTGCGG
>CAYUFL010000057.1:3082-7845 GCA_964444065.1 uncultured Lachnospiraceae bacterium | reverse complement strand
ATTGCGGCGGCAACATCGAGACCGCCCGCGCCGATCGCGATCATGCCGACCGCGCCGCAGGTGGGTGTATGACTGTCGGAACCAAGCAATGTTTCTCCCGGTTTGGAAAAACGTTCCAGATTCAGTCTGTGGCAGATTCCGTTGCCTGCTCTGGAAAAAATCACGCCGATACGATCCGTTACCGTCTGGATATAAATATGGTCGTCCATGTTTTCGGGACCGGTCTGCAGCATGTTGTGATCAATATAAGCGACGGAACATTTGGTTCTGACGGGGTCTTCCGAAATGGCTTCATACTGAAGATACGCCATTGTTCCGGTGGAGTCCTGCGTCAGTGTGTTATCGATTCGGATTGAAATTCCGCTGCCCGGTATCATCTCTCCCGAGAGCAGATGATTTTGGATGATTTTTTCCGATAATGTCAGGTTCAATACGATATCCTCCCAAAATAGTTGTTTCTTATTTGACTGCTTTGCGCCGCGCAATTTCCGGCAGGTAGATTTCTACCAGCAGTTTGAGCTCTTCATTGTTGATGTTGGATGTTCTGCCGCCCGCATATTCTTCATCCACCCATTTTTTGATGGACAGGACGCGCGCATCGTGTTTGCCGATTTTTGCCGTATCTTCCAGATGGTAGTAATTATTGATCCATCCCGCAATCCCCGAAACGCCGCTCGACTGATTGATCATGATGATAATCGGACGGTCGAGAATTTTCTGCGTGTTGAATGAATTGTATATTTCGGGATCTTTCAGCATTCCGTCAGCGTGAATGCCCGCTTTTGTCGTATTGAAATCGGCACCCATCAGCGGATATTTTTCGTGAATGTCAAATTCGAGTTCCTTGCTGAAAAATGCCGCAACATTGTTCAGCAGGTCAAATCTCAGATTCGCGGTATCTTTTTTGATCTGCGCGTATTGGAACAGCATGCCTTCGAGCGGTGTGTTGCCGCAGCGTTCGCCGATGCCGAGCAATGTTGTATTGACCGATGCACAGCCGTTGAGCCACGCGGACATTGAATTCGCGACAGCCAAATGGAAATCGTTATGTCCGTGCCATTCGAGTGCGCTGCTGTCCATTCCGCATTCTTCATGCAATGCGCGCATAATTTCCGGTACGCTGCGGGGAAGGGGCGAATGTTCAAACGGAATACCGACACCAAGCGTATCGCATGCCCTGATTTTCAGCGGTATGCCGTATCCGTCGCAAAGATCTTTCAGGTTTTTCACAAGCGGTATCACGAAGCCTTCAAAATCCGCGCGTGTGATATCTTCCAGATGACATCTCGGACGGATGCCAGCCTTGAGCGAGGATTCCGCGATGCTCAGATACTTGAACATAGTTTCGCTTCGGGTCAGATTGAGCTTTTTGAAAATATGATAATCGGAACAGGACATGAGCATGCCTGTTTCCTTCACACCGAGATCTTTTATTAAATCAAAATCGCGATCATCCGCACGGATCCAAGTAGTTATTTCGGGGAAGCGGTATCCGAGCTTCACGCATTCGATGAGCGAATTGCGGTCGTTCTCGCTGTAGACAAAAAATTCCGCCTGTCTGATGATGCCGCTTTCGTTATCGATCCGATGCAGAAAATCGAAAATTTTCACGGACTGTTCCGTCGTAAAAGAGCGCATGGACTGCTGACCGTCTCTCAGTGTGGTATCCGTGACCCAAATTTCATGATCGACCAAATCATCGATTTCTTTCGCATTCTCAAACTCCGCGACAGGAAGCGTTTCGTAAGGAAAAATATTTTTATACAGATTCGGTTCGCTTACATCAATGCATTTATGTTTCATGCCTGCCTCCTGCTTGGTAATGCGGAATGTTGGATTCCAAATAGTCGATTTATTGCATTATCATAGCACAAAAGGCATCAGAAATAAATCAAATATGCAATAATGAAAGTCAAAATATTCATTGTAAACGTGTTCATAAACGTGTCATATGCCAAAAATAAATATTTCGCACATGACTTTTATATTATTTTGAAAATTTATTATATTTCGGACTTATTCTTTTGTGATATTCTCCGTACTTGGGTTCTTTTCCGAATCATCATTCGCTGCAGTCAACACTTGTTCATTTGTTTTCGATGCGCGTGCGCGAATCCAGTCTCCGATGAGCGTTTGCAGAATTGCAAAAATCGGGATTGCGAGAATCATACCGATCACGCCGGCGATTTTTCCGCAGACGAGGATGGAAACGATAATCCAGAATCCGCTTAAGTTCACGCTGTTGCCGATGATTTTCGGCGCAAGAATATTCCCGTCAATCTGCTGCACTACCACGATAAACAGCATCATCAACAGCGCCGTGTTAAAGCCGGAAAGCAAGGAAAAGATAAAGATCGGCACTGCCCCGATAAACGGTCCGAAAAAGGGAATCATATTCGTTACGGTCAGAATCAGTGCAATCAGCAGTGCGTATTTCACACCGACAATCAACGTGATAATATAATACAATACACCGATAATCAGCGAACATTCCGCCTTGCCGACGAGGTATTTCAGGAACATGTCGTTTGCGAGATGTCCTACCTTTGAGATGCGTCCGTACGATTTGGAGAATACAATACGCATCAAACTGCGATATTGGCAACGCAGATGTTCCAGATCCAAATTGACATAAATCGCTAGGATCAGTCCGATCACAAAGTTATAGACAAACGTTCCGATATTTACGATGAATCCAAGCAGGTAGGTACCCATTGATTCCAAAAAAACCTGCCCTTGGTCAATCAGTCCCAAGATGCTTTCCGAGCTCGTCAGATTATTCACGTCAATGTTTGCGTATGCGAGCAGATCCGCTATCACCTTATTGTGCAACAGATTGACGAACATATTCTGCAGGGGCGGGATAAACTGATCCGACTGATCGATAATCTGCGCGATACTGTTCACAGCACTCGGAATAACAGCGTAAAAGAATAATGCCAAAAGCACAATAAACAGGATATTGACCAGAATCACCGCAGTTGCCTTGCAGGCGCCTCGGTGCTTCGGCTTTCCGAAAAATCGGGTCTTCAAAAGCAGGTTATCCATTTTAATACAAGGCTTATAGAGTAAGTAAGCAATGATCAATCCGTAGATGATCGGTGCGAGCATTTTGAGAATCACTTTGATGACGATGCCGATGCTCTGAAACACGTCAGACGCATTCGAAACAATTTGATAAAATACCATCAGGATGCATGCACTGACGACTACATAAAAACTAATCTTAAAATATTTTTTATCCAGCTTAAGCCAATCTCTCATACTATTCCCTTCAACAAAAGAATATTACAATTATTATAACACATTCGCTTTCTTCCGATATCGGCAACGTACATGTTATAATAAAAATATGAGACATAACGAAACCTGGAGGGATTTGTGCTTTATCTGATTGTTATGATACTGATTCTGGCGGCAGACCGCCTTACAAAAATACTGGTGGCGGGTTCCATGCACACGGCAGAAAGCGTGCCCCTCATCAAAGGAATTATTAATCTGACCTATACGAAGAATACGGGTGCGGCTTTCAGCGTATTTTCCAGCCATACCATGCTGTTGGCGATCCTCAGTCTGGTCGTGATTGTTGCTATCGGGGTATTCTTTTACCGCCAATACAAAAAAGATCCGAGCCGGAAATTATTTTTGTTCAGCATGGCGTTCATCATTGCGGGTGCCGCAGGCAATCTGATTGACCGGGTATTTTACGGAAGCGTCACTGATTTTTTCGATTTGCAGTTTATGGATTTTGCGATTTTCAATGTGGCGGACTGCTTTATCACGGTCGGTGCCATTTTGTTTTGTGTTTGTATTTTGTTTGATAAAAAGATCAAACTGTAAAGGAAGCGTCGGTTTATGAATCAATTCAGAGTAGTCAGCGAATACGAGCCGTCGGGCGATCAGCCGCAGGCAATCGAAAAACTGAGCGAAGGAATCAACCGGGGGATGCACGCACAGACGCTGCTCGGCGTGACCGGATCGGGCAAAACCTACACGATGGCAAAGATTATCGAGCAGGTGCAGCGTCCCACGCTGGTGATCGCTCATAATAAAACATTGGCGGCACAGCTGGCGAATGAATTCAAAAATTTCTTCCCCGACAATGCGGTCGAATATTTCGTTTCTTACTACGATTATTATCAGCCCGAAGCCTATGTGCCCGGGCAGGATCTGTATATCGAAAAGGATTCCGATATCAATGATGATATCGATAAGATGCGTCACTCCGCCACAGCATCGCTTGCCGAGCGGCGCGATGTGATTATCGTCGCAAGCGTGAGCTGTATCTACGGACTGGGCAGCCCGATTGATTATGAGAATCTTGTGATCTCTCTGCGCCCCGGCATGATCAAGGAACGGGACGATATTATCCGCAGGTTGGTGGATATCCAATATGAACGCAACGAAATGGATTTTCATCGCGGCACGTTCCGCGTGCGGGGCGATGTGCTGGAAGTATTCCCTGCGGCATCGAACGAATATGCCATCCGCATTGAATTCTTCGGCGACGAAATCGAGCGCATCAGCGAAATCCACGCGCTGACGGGCGAGATACGCGGACTGCGCAGCCACATCAGTATTTTTCCCGCATCGCATTATGTTACCACACCCGAAAACATGCAGATTGCGCTGCAAACCATTCAACAGGAACTGTTCACGCGTCTCGATCAGTTGCGAAGCGAGGACAAACTCGTCGAAGCGCAGCGGTTGATGCAGCGCACGAACTATGACCTCGAAATGCTGCGCGAAATGGGATACTGCAA
>CAYUFL010000057.1:0-2982 GCA_964444065.1 uncultured Lachnospiraceae bacterium | reverse complement strand
TGATGCAGCGCACGAACTATGACCTCGAAATGCTGCGCGAAATGGGATACTGCAAGGGAATCGAAAACTATACACGGCACATCAACCGCACAAAACCGGGTGACGCGCCGTTCACATTGATCGATTATTTCCCGGACGATTTTCTGATGTTCGTCGATGAATCGCATGTGACGCTGCCGCAGGTACGCGGCATGTACGGCGGCGATTATTCCAGAAAGAAAAATCTGGTCGATTACGGTTTTCGTATGCCGTCGGCGTTTGACAACCGCCCGCTGAATTTCCCTGAATTTGAGAAAAAGATCAATCAGGTTGTGTTTGTGTCCGCAACGCCGGGTGGTTACGAAGCGGATCATTCCGAGCAGACCGTGGAGCAGATCGTGCGTCCGACGGGACTGTTGGATCCGGTGATTCAGGTAGTGCCGACAAAAGGACAGATCGAGCATTTGATCGGAGAAATCAACGAAACCATCGAAAAAGGGAATAAAGTGCTGGTGACGACGCTGACAAAACGGATGGCGGAAGACTTGACGGATTATCTGGCGAAAGCCGGCATTGCCATCAATTACCTGCATTCGGACATCGACACGGTGGAACGCATGAAAATCATCAAAGACCTCCGTTCCGGGGTGTTTGACGTACTGGTGGGCATCAACCTGCTGCGGGAAGGTTTGGATATTCCCGAAGTCAGTCTGGTCGCGATTCTCGATGCGGACAAGGAAGGCTTTCTGCGCAGCGAAACATCGCTGGTGCAGACCATCGGCAGAGCCGCGCGTCATTCGCAGGGGCACGTCATTATGTATGCGGATCACATTACGCCATCCATGCGTTATGCCATAGAAGAAACGGACAGGCGCAGAGAAAAGCAGACGCAGTACAATCTGGAGCGGGGCATTACGCCCATGAGCATTATAAAGGAAGTGCAGGACGGGCTGGAGAGCACGATGTTCGCGGAGGATACTGCTTCTTACGGGAAGCACGCAAAAGGCAAGAGCACAAAAAACCTGCCTGTCAACGAACCTGCCAGTGTGATCGAACAGCTGGAAAAAGACATGAAAAAAGCAGCGAAAGATCTCGATTTCGAGCGTGCTGCCGTGCTGCGGGACAGAATCGCGCAGATAAAAAAACAATTGGAGCGATAATCATATGATGACGGAATATACCATCACGGCCACCTGCACCTTCGGGTTGGAAAGCATCTTAAAACGGGAGATCATTAAATTGGGATATGAGATCGAGCAGAGCGCCGACGGTGCGGTCTCGATTCGCGGCGGCATCAACGATGTCTACAAGCTGAACTTATGGCTGCGCACGGCGAACCGTGTGCTGATACACATTGCGGATTTTCCCGCGAATACGTTTGACGAATTGTTCGACCATGTCAAAGAAATCCCGTGGGAAAACTATCTGAAGTCGGACAGCAAATTTGACGTATCGAAGATCAACTGTGTGAAATCGAAGCTGTTTTCCAAATCGGACTGTCAGAGCATCATCAAAAAAGCGATGATCGAACGGCTCAAAAAGAAATTCAAAGTGGAACGCATGCCCGAGAGCGGACCGAATTTTCCGTTGTTTGTGAACATCAAAAACGATGTTGCGCATCTGTTCCTGAACACGAGCGGAGAAAGTCTGCATCGCAGAGGCTATCGTCTGCAGGCAGGGGAAGCACCGCTGAAAGAAACGCTGGCGGCAGGCATCATCCGTCTGATCGGTTACGAAGGCGGTATGCAGCAGTTTGCGGATATTATGTGCGGATCGGGCACATTTGTGATCGAGGCTGCAATGATTGCGGCGAATATGCCGCCGGGACTGAATCGATCCTTTGCGTTTGAAGAGTGGGGCTGGATGAAGGCGGAAGACAAGGAGCGCATCCTTGCCGAAGCGAAAGAAAACATCAGACAGCCGGAAGTGCGTCTGCTCGGTTCGGACATTGACGGCGGGGTACTGAAGCTTGCGCGCGAAAATGCGATTCGGGCAGGGGTGGAAGAATTCGTTTCATTCCAGAAGCTGGATTTCCGTGAGTTCAAGTCGAAAAAGCATTTCGGTGCGATGATTGTGAATCCGCCTTACGGCGAACGCATCGGCGCGGACAAGGAAACGCAGAAGATTTACGAAGATCTGCGCAAAGTGTACGACGATCTGGTCGGGTGGAAGCTGTTCGTGCTGAGCGGCAACGATGATTTTCAGCGGTATTTCGGCAAAAAAGCCGACAAAAACCGCAAGCTCTTTAACGGCAACATGCAGACGTATCTGTATCAGTATTTTCCCGAAAAATCACCGAGAGAATATGCAGAGACGAAGTATGAACCGAGGGAAGACTGAGGCTTTAGTGAGATAAAAAAGCGGTGTTGCCGGGAAACGGTAATGCCGCTTTATTCTATTTAAATGACTAAAAAATAAAAAGAAGGTGTTTCAACCTTCTTAATTGTCATAATGACCTTTACAGCCGATGATATAGATTTCATCATTTTCGATCTTATAAATCAATCGTTCTTTTTCGGTAATCCTTCTGCTCCAATACCCCGACAGTTCGTGCCGTAACGGTTCTGGTTTGCCCATGCCGGTATTGCCGTTGCGGTCAATGTCTTTGATCAAGTCATTGATGCGCTTCAGAATTTTTTTATCGTGCATCCATTCCTGATATTCTTCCCAGGCATAATCCGAAAAAATTTTATTCAATCGCAGTATCCTCTAATTCTTTCGTCGATTTAGAGACAACCTGACCCGATTCGATCTGCTTTTTACTTTCAAGCAAACGGTTATAATATTTTTTATCGCTCATGATATAGTCATTTTCTTTGAGATTATTATATTCTTCTTCGGATAAGATCACGACGTTGCGAAAGTTGTTTCGTGTAATGATGACGGGTTCGCAATTATCAATGACATCGTCACAAATATTTTTCAGATTATTTCTTGCAAAAGAATAGCTTACCGTTGATGGCATGGCATTCACCTACTTTCTATGTACAACATATTGTACAA
>CAYUFL010000056.1:0-8370 GCA_964444065.1 uncultured Lachnospiraceae bacterium | reverse complement strand
CGTTGAGACTGTTGTACTGCTGTCACGTGCAGACAAATAAAGCCGCGCAGGAAAGTCCTGAAAACATAATACGAGACTAAATGTTATGAGAGGATACAAATGATTTTTAAGGGTCTTACAGAAGATAATGGATGGATGCTGGTAGACTACACTTCAACATGGGCATACGGCTATGATTTTATGCTTGACGCGGCACAAGTGATCATTGATACGGATTTCAAAGAACAACTCAATCGGATTGCTACAGGTGTAATATCGGGTGCAGCTCAGATTGAGCGGATCGAAGAAGCAGTGGCTAACGGCAATGTTTTGCGGAAATGTCCCAATATCAGTCAGGAATGCGGTGTGTTGATTCTTTCCGGTATGAGTACTGTCATGGGAGTCCCGCTTCAGTTTATGTTTTATAATCAGTTGAATTATGTTCGGGTCTTTTGTCCGTCAAAATCATTTTTCGAAAAACACGGCGAACATGTTCTGGACAATTATATGAACAGTATCGAGATCAAAGCATATTGCCTTCATACAGAACGCATAACAAAGGCGCAATTTGAAAAGTGAACACAAGCCTTTTGCGGCTGTGGATATTTATTTGCGCGCAGAGCACATGAGTGCATGGTGCCGATGTCAAGAAATCATTAGAATTAATATAAATTATAATCGTATAGCTGATAGCATGATTTGTATCCAGAAACAGAAATTCAGGAAATAGGTACTCCCTATTTTGAAATAGAGAAATACTCGCTTTTACATTAATGCAGTGGATTTTTTAACCCACATCAAACTGACCCGAGGCTATTTGGTGAAATGGAAGTATTTCGCTTTGAAAAAATATAAGATTGTGTGGAAATAAAAATGAAGATTGAGACAGAAAGATTAATTCTAAGATCGTTTACAGAGGATGATACAGCTGATTTGTTTGCTTATTTGCACGAACCAACTGTAAATTGTTTTTCGAGTATGATATTGGATAATATAGAAGACGCAAGAAAGGGTGCACTGGAAAGAAGTGAGGATCCTGAGCTGTATTTTGCAATTGAATTGAAGGAAAGCGGAACTTTGATTGGCGAGATATATTCTCATTGTGAAAGTATGGCCCCAGATATCATTAACGATACATATTCGTCCAGTTGGATGCTAGGTAAAGAAGATCAGGGTAAAGGTTATATGTATGAAGCTGCATATGCATATTTTGAATATCTTTTTCATGAGAAAGATGCAAGAAGAATTTATGTGTATACAGAAGAAGATAATATCGCATGTCAGAAGCTTAGTGAAAAATTAGGAATGCGCAAAGAAGGATTATTCAAAGAGTTTATATCTTTTGTAAATAATCAAGATGGAACTCCACATTATGAAAACACATATCAATATGCCATTCTGAAACATGAATGGAGGCAGCGATAATTTTAGTTTGCGCTCTGTAAGAGAAGTGAAATACACTATTTATTAAAACTTATTATTATCTGATATTCGGACTTTATACAAAATTTTCCACACTACCTTCGTACTGAGTGATCGTTTGATTCCGAATGCATGCAATGCGCCATCGATCAAATGATTATTGAATTCATTGCCTTTGTCGGTATGAAATATTTTGATCTGATTCAGGTTTTGGGAAAGGCAACAGAAAACCATGCAGCATTTTTAAGGGTAATGTATTTGAACTGCATCGGAGTTAAATATTGCAGAGAAGAATGAATCCGATACCTCATTTTTATAAAAAATTACATTCGGAAGTACCCTTATGATTTGACTCATTGTGAAAGACATTATATTTCTCGGGCAGAAATCGGCTCACGCGAGCATGAAGGATTGCACGGTAGCTTTCGAGAAGTCGGCGGACTGACTTGCCGCTTTGCAATGCAAAGCATCACGGAAAAAATGTGATTCGGGCATAGATGCGGAAGATGCCGCGTGGATCGTCAGGGTTGATGTGGCACATATCCACATCAACCAAATCGGGGTCGGAGGACAACATGGCCAATGCGGTACGTGTTAAAGAAAATGATATTTCCGTATAATGGGAGAAAGTGAAATGAGCATAGTATCTGCCGCAAGCGGCGCCTCCGCATGGAGAGGCTATGAATACTTCCAACAAAAAAAGGTGCTTTTTTGGCAGCAAACAGGAGAATGTAAATTTGAGGGAGCGGTTACGGGCAGCAGAAAAGAAGCGTACCATGTGGTGATTGACACCGAACATCCGACAAGATCCACATGCGATTGTCCTCATGCCGAAGGGAAAAAAATCGTATGTAAGCATAAAGTAGCCCTGTTCTTTACGATTTTTCCGAATGAAGCCGATCAGTACATTGCTGAAATTGAAGCATGCAGGCGGGAAGAAGAGGAGCGGGAGGAGGAACATTACAGGCAGATTGTCAAATATGTAAAGAGTCTGTCGAAAGAGGAACTCAGGGAGGCGCTGATTGATGCGTTGTTGAACGCGGAAGAACGCGAAAGCTATTGGGAGTATTAACGCGGTACCAATCAGATTGTAAATTTATCCTACGAAAATAAAATCGAGCGAAAAAAGCGGTAACCGAAGAAAAGAATCCAATCGCGGAATTTATCAAATCGGGCACAACTGACCGAAGGATCGTTTTCTGTTTGGAGTTTGACACATTCCTTACGTCCGTCTCGTGATACGTTACATGATCGGAGATGTGCGGGCATTGTTTTCATACTCATGGAGAATTGGGGTGTTTTTTCAGGGAATGGTTGAAAGAACGATTGCGGTAGGGAAAATAAATGCTTGTTGGCACAACAAAAATAAACTATTATTTTACAAAAAGTGTGTTTACGGAAACGAAGAGTGAACGGATAAGTGCGTGATAAAATGAGCCCCATTCACTAGAAAGATGTTTGAATGAAACGATTTGACAAACATCTTTGGGAAGGAGTCGTATCGTGTCGATTGAAGAAATAGGTTGCTGCGGTGCTTACTGCGCTACTTGCAAGGTATACAAGGAGCAGGTATGTCAGGGTTGCAAGGTCGGTTATGGAAGAGGGGACAGAGATATCCTGAAAGCGAAATGCAAGATGAAGGTCTGTTGTATTTCAAAAAAACAACTGTCCTGTGCCGATTGCGATGAATATGGCACTTGCGTCGTTCTTAATGACTTTTATAACAAAAATGGCTACAAATATAAAAAATACAAACAGGCGGTCGATTATATCCGCGCATATGGATATGATGCATTTCTTGAAATTGCAGACAAGTGGAACAATGCATATGGGAAGTTCCTCTGATTACCGTTGTTGCCGATCAGGGTAAAAGCAGCATAAAGCTTTGGATATGTCACGAAACCGGGCATATAATAAATTTGCCTTGCCAATCATTTTTGATACACTGTCAAACGATGCCACCCCGCATCGTTTTTTTATCTTCTGCTTCAAGCCATTCTTTTCACCCAACCTTCATCCTTTCCCCATACAGTTATCACGATGGTGCGCTATGATCCATACTGTGAAATCATGCTCCGGCATGAACAACGGAAAAGGATCATTGCATGAGAAAAAATAAAAAACATAAGAAAAAACCGTTTGCGTGGTGGGCGGTTCTCTTCACCTTGATGCTGACGGCATTCACGGGGTACGTCCTATTGGAAGCGTTTGTGATTCCTCAGACCTATGAGGTGGTCGCAGGCACAGACTCCGACACGAATGCCGATGTAAGTGCTTCGGATGACAACCCCGATACCGACAGCAACAAGGTCGTTATCACCGACACCACCTATGACAACGGTTCGATCTCCATCACCATCAGCACTTATCGGGTGGACGATACCACGGTCTATGTCGCGGATATCACGCTGACCGACGCGGATGATCTGCTCACGGCGTTTGCGAATAACACATACGGCAAAAATATCACGGAGAATACCTCTGTGATTGCTGCCGCAAACAATGCGATTCTCGCGATCAACGGGGATTACTACAGCGCACGAAGCGGCTATGTGATTCGAAACGGTATCTTGTATCGTGCTACTTCGAGCGATTCGATGCAGGAAGACCTGGTGATTTATGAAGATGGTACAATGCAGATTATCACGGAGGGGGATATCACCGCAGCGCAACTGTTGGCTGACGGCGCGGTGCAGGTGCTTTCGTTCGGTCCAGGTCTCGTGGAAGACGGCGAAATCAGCGTGACCAAAACCGAAGAAGTGGACAAAGCCATGACCAGCAACCCCAGAACCGCCATCGGCATGATTGATGGACTGCACTATGTTATGGTAGTAGCGGATGGAAGAACAAGTGAAAGCACGGGACTGTCCCTGTATGAACTGGCAGAGTTCATGCAGTCCGAATTGGGCGTGACCCTTGCGTACAATCTCGACGGCGGCGGTTCCTCCACCATGTATTTCAACGGCACCGTCATCAATAACCCGACCACCAACGGCACCACCATACAGGAAAGGAGCGTGAGCGACATTGTCTACATCAAATAGAGTCATGGATCAAAAACATGCAATGAATTACGTGAGGCGCTACTTCGCCGTCGCGGTATTCTGTGGCATATTCAGTGTTGTATATGAGCATTTCAGTCACGGTGTGTATTCCGACTTTATGATCCGGCTGTTTGCGATTCCTCTGCTGGGCGGAGTCCTGCCTTTTCTTCTGATTCGGATATTTTCTCTTCCGTTTCCGAACCGCCTTTCCCTGAACGCCTACAACTCCGCAGTTGCATCCATCGCCGTAGGCTGCTGCATGCAGGGCGTATTCGAGATTTACGGCACCGTTTCGAGTCTGATCCCGTATTACTTCTATGCGGGTGCTGTCTTCGCATTTTTCGGTATCATGGCTTATCTGCTTTCGACGATGAAACGGAGGAAGCGAGCCTGATTGTCTGGAAATCTTTCTGAAAAAACACAAAAACAAGCCCGTGCGCAGCTGGCTTGTTTTTGTGTTTGGTTTAGTTATCTTTATGTTCCGGATGTTTATTTCGTCTGATCATTTATAAACCCCATGATCGCATCGACGGTTTGCGCCTGTTGTTCTTCTCTGGAAATCGTTGCAGTTCCGTCGCCTTTTTGTTCGCCGTAATCACCGAAATAAGCGTGATTCCCGCCGACAATCTCCACCTGATTTGCTGTATTGACGAGCTTCGTTCGATCCAGATTGATATCTTCGCTTCCGTAAATCGCAATTGTCGGGATGTCCGAATCATTCACAGGATACGCACCGAGCAGAATCAATCCTTTTAATTTATCGCTGTTTTTTTCGACATAAGTACTTGCCATGGCTCCGCCCAGGGAATGCCCTGCTAAGTACCAGTTTTTTATTTCCGGCAGTTTGGCATAAATGGTGTCGGCGCTGTTAATATCAAATACTGCCAGATTAAAAGGCATTTTGAGCAGTACGCACGTGATTCCTTTTTGTGCCAGCTGTTCCATCAGCGGGACATAAGCAGTATATTCCACTTTTCCGCCGGGATAAAAGATCAGAGCCGATCCATTGTCCGATTTTTCATCGGGATAAAAGATGATCGTATCGCCGATCATTTCGACCTGTTGATCTGTTAAGGATGACAGCGTCTGCGCCGCATGCTCACTTGCTCTGTAATAATCGAGCGTGTATACATAGAATGCGCCAAACAATAAGATCAGAACGGCAAGGAAAGACAGGAGAAGTATTTTCAGTTTCTTTTTTTTCTTCTTTGGTTTCATATTTGCTCCTTTTACGTTGCGTTATTGGAAACAAAACTATTTTATATTATAACAAATCATTTCAATTTTATAAATCAATTTGATCGCTTATTTGTTCAAGCGGGCTACCATAAATTGATATCAAAATATGTTTTGTTATCAACTGCCGGATCGGTAATGAGCGGATGCATTTTTCATATTGCTGATTCCCTTTGGATTCAGTATGTATACCATGCCTTAAAAATTCTTCCGCTTTTCGTCTTTTCATCTTACTCCGAAGTGGTTGTTCGCTGACACTTAATAAGATACAATATGCTTTGAGAGACAAAATACGCGGCAGTGATCAATATAGATAAAAGAGGAGTAATTAAGATATGAAATTTCAGGAATCAATCATCGATATCATTCAGGGACGGACTTCATCAAGAACCTATGAGCAAAAAGAAATCGATCCGATTGCGTATCAAAAACTCGACGCTTATATTGCAGAAATCAATGCATCCAAACAGATCAAAGGCAGTTTTCTGTTAGCGCAAAGAAACGATGCCGATCCGGAGAAGCCGCAAAAGCTCGGTACCTATGGTGTGATAACGGGAGCCACTTCCTATCTTGTCGGAACCGTAGACAAAGACGATAAAGATGCCGTGATGTTCGGATATCTATTCGAAAAGATTGTTCTTTATGCAACCTATTTGGGGATACAGACATGTTGGCTCGGCGGAACATTTAAAAAATCCGATTTTGAGAAAAGTGTTGTCATAGCGGAAAATGAATCGATCGTGATGGTTTCCCCAATCGGATACAAAAAGGAAAAACGTCGGCTTTTTGAATCGGCGATGAGAGCAGTTATCAGCGCAGACAAAAGAAAGCCGTGGAGTGAATTGTTTTTCGAGGCGGATCATACGCCGATGACTGAAGCGCTTGCCGGAGCGTATGCTGTTCCTTTTGAGATGGTTCGCCTCGGACCCTCCGCGTCAAATAAACAACCTTGGCGCATCATCCATGAACAAGATCGATTTGATTTCTTCCTTGCCCACACCAAAGGATACGGGACGCCGAATTTTGACATGCAAATAAACGATATGGGAATCGCGAGATGTCATTTCGAATTGTCCGCCAAGGAATTGGGGCTATCGGGAAGCTGGAAAGAAGTTTCAAATATTAAAGGATACGAAGATTGGGAATATACATTCAGTTGGGTGAGGGAAGTTTAGTCCTATTTGTTTTAACAGAAAACGAAAATATAGTCTGTATCAGGCAGCCATTGTTATCGAACTTTTTTGAGATGAAAATCATAGCGTTAGGCTTGCTCAACTTGTCATCATACTATATCGAAAAGGAAGTACCCTTATGATTCGACCCATTGTAAAAGACGTTATCTTTCTCGGACAAAAATCCTTGCCTGCTACAAAGGCTGATCTCTCCGTCGCGCAGGATTTACTGGATACCTTACAGTCCAATGCCGACCGATGCGTGGGCATGGCTGCCAATATGATCGGGGTGCTCAAGTGTATTATCGCTTTTCGCAATGAAGTCGGTTATACTGTTATGTTCAATCCGGAAATCATCCATAGTTCAGATGCGTACGAGACGGAAGAAGGATGTCTTTCACTTGTCGGCACGCGCAAAACGCAGCGATTTCAATCCATCAAAGTACGGTATCAAAACAAGAATTTTCAGTCACGGCAGCAAACTTTTGCGGGTTTAACCGCGCAGATCATTCAGCATGAGGTTGATCACTTAAGCGGCATCATCATTTAGTGAAAGGTGCATACAGTACCCTCAGTTGTCGAAATGGAAGGATTATCATGACAGACTTTTACAAACAAGTTTAAATTATTGCTATATAAGACGATATATTCTGTAGACAATGAAGTTGCAAAAGGAACGGAATAATGAAAGAAAACTGGAGCAGTTTGCCGCCGGGAGAAACGGAACTCACCGTTGAGAGTGAAGCTTATCTGGAGTTGGCAAAGGAAGACTTTTCGAAATGCAAATATGAGGATGCGCGATGGTATCTTGAGACGGCCGTAAAAAGTGCCAACCCGCAGGCGGAATACCTTCTGGGCTATCTCTATGCGTGTGCACTGGGTTGCGACCGAGATATTGAAAAGGCGCTTGTGTGGTATCTCCGCGCCGCGGAACACGGTTATGTGCACGCGCAAACTGCCGCCGCAAATATTTATCTGGATGGGGACGATGTGCCTGCGAATTATGCCGAGGCATACCGTTTGCTCTCATTGGCCGTACAAAAAGAGGACACGGAGGCGGAATTCCGTCTGGGGCTGATGTACAGTGAAGGTCGTTATGTGGAGGCAAATCCTGAAAAAGCCGTTTTTTGGTTGGAAAGGGCTGCACAAAAAGGATACAAGCCGGCAGTTTTCGCGCTTGCAGAGAGCGGCGCATACGGTATCGGCGTCAACGAAATCTGGGCAAAAAAAGTTGCGGAATACGGTGAGTATTCTTCGTTGATCCATGTCGCACAAAGATATATAGACGGCAATGACGCCCCGCAAGACATCTCAAAGGGGGTTGCTTTACTGACGGAACTTGCGGATCAGGGGATCGGCAGTGCGCAGATAACGCTGGCAGAACGCTTGGCCACCGGAAAAGGCATTCCAAAGGATATGGATAAGGCGCTCCATTATCTTTCTCTGGCTGTCGAAGCAGGGCATGCGGAGTTGGTTACCAGCGTGGGTGTTGCTTTATTTAAGGGCGATGAAAAGTA